>JBDSAR010000446.1:0-5012 GCA_039922035.1 Chthoniobacteraceae bacterium | reverse complement strand
GATCCCGCAATTGCGGCTCTGCGCGGTTCTGCCGCGTAACCCGCGCGATCGCCACTCCGGCAAGCACACCACTCTCTTTTTCAGAAAATGCTGCACTCCCAGAGTCGGCAGCCATAAAGTCTAGGCGTCGCTCGCGCTTTTCCGGTAACCGACTACAACGCAACCGAACAAGACCAACAACAACCTGAAAACGCAGCTATGAAAAACCCCGACAAGAAGAACCTCCTGAAATGGAACACCATTCTTTGGCTCGTCGCGATGGTATTGCCTGCGTTCTTCAGCATCGCCTGCGCCTCCGCCAAGTTTCCCTGGCCGATGATTCTTCCTATCCTGCTCCTCGGCCCCATGCTGGCCTCGAACAAGATGCTTAGCCAAGCAATCGGAGAAGCAGCCGATGCACCCAATCCGAAATGACCGCAACGCCTAACCCCTATGTAAGGTGTCAACGGTCGAACTGAGAAGAGTTGTTTTTTCTTACATGGGTTTTTGGAGGGCAGAGGGTGGTGTGGTCTTTGGGACGCTTCCGCTTCAGATGGCTCGCCGGGCTTCGGCGGCTGATACTCCTATTTGCCCGCATGGAGGGCAGGCAATTAGGCGGGCTATGCGCTTCGCGCGTTGTGCCTGGACCTCGGCGGGGCCAGCACCAGTTGACCAATAAGGTCGGACGAAGCGGAACGGGGCGCGGTCTAATCTATGGCGACGATCTCGCCACAGGGCGGCTCAGGTTAGGCTGGGAACTCGTGCCGCCGGTGTTGCTTTCCGGCAGGTGAACGGCTTACAGCCCCGCGACCTCGCGGCCCGCGCGATAGGTGCGCTTCACGAAGGCGTTCGCTTCAGGGACGTTTGTGAAATTCAGCGCGGCGGCGTCCCATGCGAGCGTCTGCTTCGGGAAGCGCGTGGCAACGCTGCCGAGGAGGACGGCCTCGGTGAGCGGGCCGGCGTAGTCCCAGTTCGCATCGGTCTTCGGGCGGTTGCCGAGCACCGTGTCGATGAACTGGTGCCAGTGGCTTTCGCCCTCGACCTTTTTGATGGTCACGCCCTCGACTTCCCTGCCGACAAGACGCGGTTGCGCGATGTGCGGGAGAATCATGATGCCCTTTGTGCCGATGAAGATGCTGCCCTGGTCTGGCATGTCCCTACTCTTGTCACGGTTTGCGTCCTTCTCGCCTTTCGGAACTTTCACGAGTTGCGCGGCGTCCTGGATCTCCTGCGGCGGGCGCTGGTCGCCGTCGTACCACACGACGCGCACGGTTTTCCCCTCGGTGAAGGCGGTGCCGGGGAAAGTGTAGTCAATGATCGCGTCGGTCGCCCATGAGTGATCGTTCGGCTGCGCGCCGTCACTGCGGATGCTGAGCGGTGCGGTGAGTGCGAGCGCCTTGAAGACGGGATCGTAAATGTGGCAGCCCATGTCGCCAAAGGTGCCGGTGCCGAAGTCGAGCCGCTTCCGCCAGTTGCCGGGATGGTAAAAACCGCCGCCGATGAATGGCCGCTCGCCCGCGACGCCGAGCCAGAGGTCCCAGTCGAGCCCCTCGGGCGGCTGCTCGGTCTTCACGGGCATCGCGCCGTTGTCGCCCCACTTTTTGCTGCTCCACGTGTGGACTTCCTTGATTTTTCCGATGACGCCGTCCTGCACCGCCTTGCACGCGGTGCGGTATTCCGAGCCGCTGTGGATCTGGATGCCCATCTGCGTGTGGAGTTTTTTCCCGCGGGCGATCTCGGTCATGCGGCGGACTTCGTGAAGATGATGCGCGAGCGGCTTCTGGCCATAGACGTGCAGGCCGCGGTTCAGCGCGCTCACGCCGATCGGCGCGTGCATGTGGTCGGGCGTGGAGACGTTCACTGTCTGGAGATCCTTCTCCTTTTCAAGCAGTTCGCGGAAGTCGGAGTAGATGCGTGCGTCGGGAAATTTATTCCGGAACTCGACGGTGCGTTTTTCATCCACATCGCAGCCGGCGACGATTTTCACCGCGGCATGACGCGAGATCGAGGTGACATCCGACATCGCCATTCCCGCGCAGCCGAAGCTGGCGTGGTGGATGACGGAATTCGGCGACTGCGCGAGGAGGCCACGTGTGACCCACGGGGCGACGGCGGTGCCGAGTGCGAGATCGCGGAGGAAGGAACGTCGGGTGCGGAGGGAGTGTTTCACGAGGGCGATCGTAGCCTGCGGGTGAGATGGCTGCAAGCAATCGGGAGGTGGCGCGTGATGAGACGCAGCGGAATAGCGTCTGCCATTTGCAGGATCGCGGAGTTTCTTTCCGGAGCGTGAAGATGACGCACATCACGATGCTCACCTGCACCGCGGCGATGTTGCTCTGTCCGCACATGACTGGCGCGACGCCCTACTTGGCGAAAGCGAGGAGCCCGGCAAAGGCGCGATTTTCACCCTGCACGCTGCCGTTCGCAGCGGCGGCAAAAATGGCGCCCGCCGCATAGGCAGCGCAGAGCGAACGGATGGCACAACACCATCCACTGCACCCTGCGTCAAAAGCTTGGCAAATGCGTCAGACGGAACGAGCGGGTGCCCGCTTTGCGCTCTTGACCACCGGTGCGACCGGGATCACCGGCGGGCGGCTATGCGTGCCGGCGGCAAACTTTGCGTTCAGTTCCGCCGCCGTGGAGAGGAAGGTCTCAATGCCCTTTGCGACACCGCGGTATTCCTTGCCGGTCTTTTTTGCAAAGCCCGCCTGCACGAAATTCTGGAGCTTCTCGTAAAGCCGAAGGCGCAGCATCTCCTCGCCACCGGAGGCCGCATTGCGGGCGCGAAGATTGGCGTGGACGATGTCAAAGAGCGCCTTGAATTCCAGAGGGGTCTTCTTGGAAAGGACAGCGGCAAGCTCCTCGGCGACCCGATCCGGTCCCCTGCGTGAAAATCCGTATGTTGTCTTCATTCCGACATCATCGCAGGTTTCGGCCGTTAAGCGAGGAGTGCTTTCACTTATCTTTCACGGCGTCCCGGTTTCGGATGCCATTCCTGCGCGGAAAAGGCACGCGGAGAGAGTATCGGTTTGACACACGTCATTGCCGAAATCTTCCTCCTCCCCACGATGCTCCCCTCGCGCAAAATCCCGATGCCCGTCGCCGCCGGAGCACTCGCACTCCTCATGGCGATCATGCCTTGCCGCGCCGCCGAAGTGCGTGTGTGGACCGACAATGCAAACCACTCCGTGCAGGCCTCATTCAGCGGACTCGCAGACGGCCAGGTGAAATTGTTGCTCCAAAACGGGACCACGGTAAAAGTCGCGCTCGCGCAGCTCACCGCCGCGGATCAGGAATACGTGAAGCAGCAGGGCAAGGCCGCGCCCGCTATTCCGTTCGGCGCGGGAGTGAGCACCGGCAAACTTCCGGGCGCGTGGCCGACGACCACCGAGCTGAAGGAACCCGCGGTCGCCACGATCGTGAAGGAGTCACCGGACACAAAGGAATACATCTACCGCACGCAGCACTTTGAATTCCGCTGCGACTCCCGGCTCGGCGCGGACGTGGTGCGTGAGTTTGGCCGCATGTTTGAGGGCACTCGCGAGGTGAACAGCGCGCTCCCGCTCGGCCTCGATCCGACGCCGGAGAAAGGGCAGGAATTTTTCGTCGCGAAGCTCTACACGGAAAAGGAGGACTACCTCAAGGATGGCGGAGTGAAGGGCAGCGCGGGCATTTATTCCAGCGGCGCAAAGTCCATCAAGGTGCCCATCGCCAGCCTGGGCGTGAAGCTCGCGGGCAAGCACTACACCGTCGTCCCGCAGGCCAGCAACGACACGCTCGTCCACGAGATCACGCACCAGATGATGAACCACTGGCTCGGCAAAATCCCCGAGTGGTACGTGGAAGGCTCCGCGATGTACGTCGGCTCCGCGAAATTCCATCCCTCGGGCCGCTTCACACTGCCGAAGCTCGGCCAGACCGTGAAAGAACTCGAGCACCTGCGCCCCGGCAGGCACACGCTCTGGCATCTCGACTACCTCATGAACATCACGCCTGCGCAGTGGCACGCGGCGTTTGGCAGCAATCCGGACGGCACCGTCAACCGCAACTACTCCTCCGCCATCGCGCTCACGTACTACTTCTACCACGGCGATGACAAGGGCGACGGTGCGCACATGGTCACATTCATGAAGGACATCGCCGCCGGGAAAAAATGGCAGCCGGCGCAGGACGAACACCTCATCCGCGGCCGCAGCTACGCGCAGATCGAAAAGGAGCTGGTCAACTTCCTCCACCGCGGCGGCATGACCATCGAGTGGGCCGACGGGCCCGCCGCCTCCGGCACGTCGCAGGCAAAGTAGCGCGCGCATTTTCCGCCCGTGCATTCCATTCGCGCCGACCGCTCTCCGCGCGTATCCTAAGAGTCCCCACTCGCCTCGGTTTATCCTACGCTCACAACCTTCCCTATGAAACTCGCCTCCTTTTCGCTGCTCGCATGTGTCTCGCTGCTCCGCGCCGCGGATGCCCCGATGATGGAGTCCGCCGCCGAGGCGATGCCGAAGCTGAAAATCGTCTCACTCGAAGTGCAGCCCGCGACGGTCGTGCTCGCGGGGAAATTCGAAGCCGCACAGGTGCTTGTGATCGCGAAGCTGCAATCCGGCGAAGTGACGGATGTCACCCGGTTCGCGACACTGCGGGTCGGCGGGGACTGTGCGGAGATTTCCAAATCGGGCCACATCGAGGCCCGGAAAGATGGGACGGCATCGCTCATCGCGGAACTTTCCGGGCAGAAGGCATCGGCCACGGTGGAAGTGTCCGCCGTCGCGGAAAAGACGGGCGTGGATTTCATCCGCGACGTGAACCCCGTAATGACGAAGCTCGGCTGCAACGCCGGCACCTGCCATGGCTCGAAGGAAGGCAAATACGGATTCAAGCTCTCGCTGCGAGGCTACGATCCGATTTACGACGTGCGCTCACTGAAGGACGATCTCGCGGGCAGGCGGCTGAACGTGGCCTCGCCCGACGACTCGCTCATGCTGCTGAAGTCCACCGCCGGCGTCCCGCACGAAGGCGGACAGCGCACGAAGCTCGGC
>JBDSAR010000445.1:0-20042 GCA_039922035.1 Chthoniobacteraceae bacterium | reverse complement strand
TGATGTTTTGCGCGCTCCTGCTCGGCCAATGGGCGGAGACGGATGGACGGGCCGCGATGGCCTACGCGCAGGCGAAGCTGGAGAAAGGCTCGATGCTCGACATGAGCGTGATGCCTTCCGTGCTCGGTACCTGGGCACGCAGCAATCCCGAGGAAGCGTGGAAATGGTTCACCGCCGAACATTCGCAAGACTCCGGCGACCGGCGGCAGATGCTGGCGCTGAACACGCTCTTCACCGGCATGGCGGCCGCCGATCTGGACGCCGCGCTGGCTCGCGCCGCCACGCTGGATGAGCAATCCCACGCCGCCGCGCTGCTTGGCATCGCTAGCAGCGCGCAGGACGACACCTCGCGCCGCCGTCTGCTAGACCGTTCCGCCGCGCTTCCGCCCGATCAGCGCGCACGAATCCAGCGGAACATCGCGAGCCAGTGGGCGATGAGCGATCCGGAGGCCGACGTCGGCTGGATTCGTTCGCTGCCTGCCGACGAACAGAAACCGCTGCGCGAATCCGCCGGCCAGATGATGCTCATGGTGAACCCCGGTCTCGGTGCCGAGATTCTGCTCGAAGGCGCAGCCGACCATGACAAGCCTCGACTCTACGACCGCGTCGCCGGCCAATGGGCGCAACAGGATGTGCGCGCGGCGGGCGAGTGGCTGAACCAACAGCCGCAAGGTCCTGAACTCGACGGCGCGCGTCGCAGCTTCGCCGCAGTGGCCGCGCAGCGCGATCCGGCGGCAGCGTTCGACTGGGCGCGCAGCGTGCAAGATGAACAGCAGCGCACCGCGTCCATCACCCAAATTTACCAAGTCTGGCGCAACCGGGATTCCAAAGCCGCAGACGCCGCCCTCAACACCTCGGGTCTGTCCGCCGATCTGGTGCAGCAACTCCGGGCCATCAAGCCACCGATATCCTCTGGCGCGAAACCCCCGCCGCTGAACAACGGTTTCTGACAACGCTTTCTCACCATGAAATACCCACTCCTTCTTGTCGCCGCGACTTGCGCAAGTATCAGCGCCCACGCCGCATCGCCCGTCCGTGTCGTCGTGCAGCCATCGAAAGTGCGCCAGCCCTATCAAGGCATCGGCTGTGGCGCGATGTTTTACGAGGGCCACATCACCAGCCTTGCGGCACGCGGCAAGGATGACCGGCAACGCCAACTCTACGACGACATGTTTGCCAAGGTGAACACGCGCTTTCTCCACCTGATGATCCGTGCCACGCATGAGCCGCAAAACGACAATGATGACCCGTGGACGCCCGCTTTCGACCCCGCGAACTTCAAATACTGCGAGCACACGCTCGCCATCGCCAAAGCCGCGAAGGAACGGCGTCCAGACATCGAGCTGCTCGCGACCATGCTCACACCGCCGCCGTGGCTGAAGACGAACAACGACGAGAGCGGCAAGGGCAAGGCGACGCTCAAACCGAAACTGGAACTCGAGTATGCGGAATACCTCTGGGCGTTCCTCGCGCACATGGCGCGCCATGGCTGCCCGGTGAAGTATCTCGCGATCTCGAATGAATGCGATTGGGACCACACGCAGCCGGGATGTTTCTTCGAACCGGATGCGCACGCCAAACTCTTCGGCATCGTGGGCGACTATCTCGACAAGATGGCGGTCAAGTTTCCCGACGTGCCACGGGCCTTGCTCGTGGGGCCGAACACGCTCAGCGCGCCGAATGCCGTCAAGAACTACATCCCGGCCATGCAGCGCACGGCGGGCAAGCATCTCGCCGTCCTCGCCGCGCACGATTACGACATGCGCGGCGACCGCTGGGGCGACCTGCAAAAGCTCGCCCGCGGCCGGCCCGTGTGGATGACCGAGTGGTGCTCGCGCGGTGAAGACGATTCGACCGGGCAGATCAAGGCTGCCATCGATTACGGCACCGCGATGCACGAGGCCTTCAGCGGCGGCGCGAACGTCTGGATGGCCTACGACTGGGTGTATCCGAAACGCAATGCCGGCGAGTCGCTCATCCACGTGGACTGGGGCAATGACTACACTTTGAAGAAGCCCTATTGGGTCTTCCGACAATGGTCCGCGGCGCTCAGGCCCGGCATGCGAGTTGTCGAGTGCGGATCTTCGCAAGCTGCGGTCAAGGCAACCGCGTTTGTCTCGGCCGACCGTCACCTCATCGTCCATGTCCTCAACACCGCTGACGCAGAATCCCCCGTGCAACTCAACATCGGCGGCAGCGCCGCGCTGACGAACCGCGAACGCACCAGCACCTCCGAGGACGCTGCGACGCTTCCGGCGCTCCCACCCGGCGCCGGTGGCTATGCCGACGCGCTCCCGGCCCGGTCGCTCACGACTTATCGTTTCCAACTCCGTTAGGTTTCGAGATGCCCGCCGTCCCTTCCTCCGTTCCGCCTGGCGACGCCTTTCTCACCACGCGATGGACGCTCGTGCGCCATGCGACGGGCCGCAGCGCGGAGGGGCGGCAGGCGCTCAGCGAATTGTGCGCGGCGTGCTACGAGCCGGTCGTCGCTTTTCTCCGCCGCAGCGGGCGCGATGAGGATGCGGCACGCGAGGCTGCGCATGAATTTTTTGCAGCGCTGATCGAGCGTCCCGCGCTCGGCGGCGCAGAGCCGGGACGGGGGAAATTCCGCAGCTATCTGCTCGGCGCGCTGAAGCATCACCTCGGCCACCGGCGCGAGCACGATGCGCGGAAAAAGCGCGGCGGCGGTGCGGAGATCGTCGCGCTCGATGCGGGCACGGATACTTCTCCAGGCATCGATCCCGGCGACACGCAATCGCTGCCGCCGGACCGCGAGTTCGACCGCCAGTGGGCGCTGCACATTTTGCACCGCTCGACAGATGCGCTCGCCGCGGAGTGGCGTGACGCGGACAAGGCGGATGAGTTCGCGGTGCTCCAGCCATTCATCGGCGGCGAGTCTGCGCACGGCGACCTCGCATCACTCGCCGCGTCGCGCGGCGAGAGCGCGGCGACGCTGCGCAAGACGGTGAGCCGGATGCGCCAGCGTTTCCGCCAGCACATGAAAGCGGAACTCGCGCCGACGCTCGCCGAGGGAGTGAGCGCCGATGAGGAAATGCGCGAGCTGCTCGTGGCACTGTCGAATTGAGCGGATGCGGCGCGGGAGGGCGGACGCCTGAGTTGTCACGGCGCAACGGGCGTGTCATCCCTGTCAAAGATGCGCCGTTCATTTTTTCTCCCGCTCCTCGCGATCGCAGTCTCCTCAACCACGCTGGCCGACGACTGGCCGCATTTCCGCGGGCCAACTCGCGACGGAGTGTCGGCGGAGAAAGGCTGGCGCAGCGAGTGGAGCGGCGATGCGGTAATCGCGTGGAAGGCGCAGGTGGGGCTTGGCTTTTCCTCGGTCGTCGTGGCGAAGGGCCGCGCGGTGACGGCGGGACATGCGGATGGAAAGGATACGATTTTTTGTTTCGATGCGGCGACGGGCACGCCGCTTTGGAAGCAGAGCTACGCAGCGGAACTCGGCGACAAATTTTTCGAGGGCGGCACGACGGGCACGCCGACGTTCGACGGCGATCGCGTGTTCTGGCTGGGCCGCTGGGGCGACCTCTTGTGCCTCGATGCGTCGAGCGGGAAGGTCGTCTGGGAAAAAAACATCGCGAGTGAAACCGGCGCGCCGCTGCCGATGTGGGGCTTCACGGGCGCACCGCTCGTCGCGAGGAATCTGCTCGTGCTGAATGTCGGCGAGGCGGGCGTGGGCGTGGACAAGAGCGACGGCAAGATCGTGTGGAAATCCGCAGCGAAGGACGCGGGCTACTCGACGCCGCTCCCATTTTGCCTCGGCGGCACGACGCTCGCGATGTTCGGGAACGGCACAAACTACCTCGCAGTGGATCCGGTGACGGGCAAGGAAGCGTGGCGTTTCCGCTGGGTGACGCAGTACGGCGTGAATGCCGCCGATCCGATCATCAGCGGTGATCGCGCATTCATTTCCACCGGCTACAGCAAGGGCGGCACGCTGCTGCAACTCAGTGCCGACGAGCCGAAGCAGATCTGGAAAACGAAGGCGCTCCGCACGCAGCTCAACGCCGCCGTGCTGCACGAAGGACACCTCTACGGCGTGGACGGCGACACGACGGAGAAGGGCTCGCTGAAGTGCGTCGAGTTTGCGACCGGCACGGAAAAATGGAGCCAGCCCGGCTTCGGAAATGGCGGCGTGATCGTCGCGGATGGCAAGCTCATCGCACTCAGCGGCGACGGCGACCTGAGCATCGCGCCTGCATCGCCGTCTGGCTTCAAGCCCACGGCGCACGCAAAGGTGCTCGGGCCGAAGTGCTGGACTGCACCCGTGCTCGCGAACGGACTGGTGTACTGCCGCAATTCGCGAGGGGAGATCGTGGTGATCGATTTGCGGGGGAAGTGATGCGGTTTGGAGCGCCGCGCGTCCCGCCGGCCACGACGGGCACCGCAGGCCTGACCATTCTTTCGGAGTCTGCGTGAAGCCGAATGCGTCGGAGGAAAAGTGACGCTGCGCGTTGTGTTGCAGTGGCCGCCGGGACGGGCGGCGCTCGACGCGCGCTCCGCACCATCCCGCCGCCTTCGGCCGTCCTCTCTCGCGAGGTTGGAAACCTCGCCTACATTGTTGCGCCTTGGTGATTTTGCAGGACACACTCCGCGTGATTCACCACGCATGAAACGCCGCACCTTCCTCCAACGCGCCACGCTCGCCGCACTCGCGAGCGGTCCATTCATTCGCGCTGCTGAACCGGCGAAGCTCCGCACCGCGCTCATCGGCTCCGGGTGGTGGGGAAAGAATATTCTCAAGGAGGCCATGGCTTCGGGGCGATGCAAAGTCGTCGCGCTTGCGGATGTGGATGCGAACGTGCTCGAAGTCGCGGGCGAGCAGGTGACCGACCTCAGCGGCGACACGCCGAAGCTTTACCGCGACTACCGCGAACTGCTCGCGAAGGAGAAGCCGGATGTCGTCATCATCGCCACGCCAGATCACTGGCACGCGCTGAACACGATCGAGGCGCTTAAGGCCGGCGCACACGTGTTTGTCGAAAAGCCGACGGGGCACACGGTGAACGAAAGTCGCGCGATGCTGAAGGCTGCGCGCGATGCGGGCCGCGTGGTGCAGGTCGGGCTGCACCGGCGCATCGGGCCGCATCACGTGAGCGGGATGAAAGTCCTCAAGTCCGGCGCGGTCGGCGACGTGGGCATGGTGCGACTTTTTGCGCACAGCGCGGGCACCGGGCCGGAGAAGCCGACGCCGAACGAAGCGGTGCCCGATGGCATGAATTGGGACATGTGGTGCGGGCCAGCGCCGCTGCGGCCATTCAGCAAAAAGCTGCATCCCGGCGGCTGGCGCAACACGCTCGACTTTGCGAACGGCACGCTGGGCGACTGGGGTGTGCATTGGCTGGATCAGGTGCTGTGGTGGAGCGGCGAAAAGTATCCGCACCGGATTTTTTGCACCGGTGGCCGGCCCGTCTCCGGCCCGCCGGTGCTTAACGAAAAGGAGCAAACCAGCGATGCTCCGGATCATCAGGTCGCAACGTACGAATTCGAGAATTTCACGTGCGTGTGGGAGCATCGGAAGTTCGGCGGCAATGACACGGAGAAGCACAAGATTGGCTCGTACTACTACGGCACGAAGGGCGCGCTGCACATCGGCTGGCGCGACGGCTGGACTTTTTACCCGACTGCAAAAGGCGGGAAGATCGAGCACGAGGATTCGCAACTTCAGGAGCCGGACGGGCACAACATCAGGCTGCTGTGGGCGAACTTTCTGAATGCGATTGACCAACATCGCGCTGAAGGCGCCGGCATCGCGAAGGATCAGATGCGCATCCCCGTCGCGGGCATCGAACTCGCACACCGCTCATCGGTGCTGCCGTTGCTTGGGATGATTTCGTGGCGGGTCGGTCGCAGCATCAATTGGGATGCAGCGAAAGAGCAGATCATCGGGGATGAGGCTGCGAACGCGCTGCTCTCGCGCCCGTATCGCGGGCCGTGGCAGTACCCGGCGGTGTGAGGGGGCGCAAGGTGGGGCCGACGACTCGTCGGCGCTACATCGTCAGCGCGTGATCTTCCGCAGGTGTTTTTCTGAGCGGAGGAAAATCGTGCCGTTCGTAATCGCAAAGGAGGCGAGCGTCGGTTCGCCGATTTCGCTCTTCGCGATCTGCTCGAATTTTTTTCCGGCCTTTAGGACGAAGGTAGTGCCGGTTTCATTTTGAAAATAGATGTGGCCCTCGGCGGCGACGGGTGATGCGGAGAAGTTGCCGCCGAGACGCTCGCTCCAGTGGATTTCACCGGTGACCGCGTCGGCACAGGTCGCGATTCCGCCGTCGGAGACAAAGTAGAGTTCGTCTCCGAGCGCGAGCATCGAGGCGCTATGAGGGACGGCTTTGGCCTGAGTCCAGGCGACATTCGTTTCGGTCGCGTCGTCCTTTGCACCTTCGGGGCGGACGGCAAGGAGCACGGGTTTGTTGAAGCTGGAGCTGATGAAGAGCAGGCCGTGCGAAAAGACGGGGCGGGGGATGACGGAGTAGCCTTCGCCATAGTTTACACGCCAGATTTCGCGCCCATCGCGCGGATCGTAGCTGCCGACGAATCCGCTGCCGGGGAGAATGACCTGCGTCGCACCGCCGACGGTGACAGCGAGCGGAGTGGAAAATGAGAACGGCTTCTGCGCAGTCGTGTTGCGCGGAGTCTTCCACCGCACTGCACCGGTGGCGGCATCGAGGGACACGACGAATGGATCCTTCGCGCCGTCGCAACTGAACACGAGCGTGCCATTCACGAGTGCTGGGGAGCCGCCGTTGCCGTGAACGGGTGAGTAACCGAGTTCCGTCTGCTTCCAGACGACTTTGCCGCTGAGGTCGAGGGCTGCGGTGCCCATGTGGCCGAAGTGAACGAAGAGCCGATCGGCGGTGACAATCGGTGTGCCGCTCGCGAGCGAATTTTTGCGATGCATCGCGGCTGCCGCTGCGGGATCGGGCTGGAAAATTTCGGTGTCCCAGAGCGTGCGGCCGTCCGCCGCATCGAGGCAGAGGGCGTGAAGCGTGATGCCGCTGCCGCTGTCGCCGATGGCGGTGGTGAGGTAAAGTCTGCCATGCGACAGCACCGGCGAGGACCAGCCTTTGCCCGGCACTTCCACTTTCCACGCGACGTGCTGCGTGTCGCTCCACTCGGTCGGGAGATCCGTGGCCTCGGAAATTCCCTGTCCGGTCGGGCCCCGGAATTGCGGCCAGTCAAGATCGGCGGCGTGCGTGGCTGAGAATGCGAGGGTGACGAGGGCGATGAGCGGGGCGGGGTGTTTCACGGGTTGGGAGAGGTAGGCGGTCGTGTGTGGATTGCCAAGTCACCGGCAACGGAATGCTTTGCGCGAAAATTTTAACATCACAAACCCGCTCGCCATCCGCAGCCGCATGGCTACAACGCCGCGCGATGCTTTCCCTGATCATTCCGCTCTACAACGAGGAGGACAATGTCGCCCCGTTGCAGGACGAACTTGCCGCGGCGCTGCGCGGACACGAATACGAACTCATCCTCGTGGACGATTGTTCGACGGACCAAACGCTGGAGCGCATCAAGCGCGGGGCGGGTGTGCGAGTGATCGAGTTTGTCAAAAACACCGGCCAGAGTGCGGCGATGTACACGGGCATCATGGCGGCGCGCGGCGACATCCTTGTGACGATGGACGGCGACATGCAGAACGATCCCGCGGACATTTTGCGGATGCTGGAAAAGCTCAACGAGGGCTACGATTTCATCGTCGGCTGGCGGAAGCAACGGCAGGACAACCTCTCGAAAAAGATCAGCAGCCGCATCGCGAATTTCGTGCGCAGCCGCTTCACACGCGATGGCGTGCATGACACGGGCTGCTCGCTGAAAGTGATGCGCTGCGAGTGCCGTGATGCGCTGTTCCTTTTCCGGGGTATGCACCGTTTCATTCCCGCGCTGGTGAAGGGGCTTGGTTTCAAAATCACTGAGATTCCCGTGAATCATCGACCGCGCACAGCGGGCGTGAGCAAATATGGATTCGGCAGCCGCGCATGGAAGGCGACGTGCGACATGCTCGCCGTGCGGTGGTTTCTTTCACGGCAGATCAAGCTGGGCATCCGGCGTGAGTCGTGAAGCGAGAGGTTCCTGACATCCTATTTTGTTAGGAGGATTGGCAAAAATTTATCTTGGCAATTTCGCTGAGGATGCTACCTAAACCCCACATCAAATTTCCCCCTAGTAAAAAACGCGGCCCGAAGCTCTCCCAGTGCTCCGGGCCGCGTTTCCTTTCCCAGCGAAAGCTCTCGGAAATGAAGGCTGGGACGGTTAGCAAGAGAGACCATGCTGAACGACATTGAGCGCACTCTTTATCATGAGCAGACGATCCTTCGCCGGCTCGATGAACTCGGGGCGCAGATCACAGGCGACTACGACGGGCGTGATCTGACCGTGATCGCGGTGCTGAATGGCAGCATTCTTTTCGTCGCGGATCTCATGCGGCGCATCCAGCTCCCGCTGCGTCTCGATTGCATCAGCGTGTCGAGCTACCACGGCGGCACGGAGAGCAGCGGTACGGTGACTTTTGAGCAGAACTCGCTGCCGGATGTCGCGGGGCGGCATGTGCTGATCCTCGACGACATCCTCGACACAGGCCGCACGTTGCATGCGATCCGGCGGCGACTGCACGAGGAGGCGTCCGCGCTGAGCGTCCGCATCTGCGTGCTGCTGAGAAAGGCGAAGGTGCGCGCGGAGGAACTCGACGCAGACTACGTGGGCTTCGACATCGGGGACGAGTTCGTCGTTGGCTACGGGCTCGATTACCGCGAGCAGTACCGCAACCTGCCGTTCATCGGCGTGCTGAAGCCGAGTGCGCTTGCGTCGGACGCGGTGTGCCCGTGATTCACCTTCGGCGGGCTGCGCCTACAACTGCCCGTACAGAATCTCCAGCGTGAGCGTGCAGTAGGTCGTCACGAGCACGGGATTGTTTTCCTTCCAGCGCGGCGAATCATTCAGCCACGAGCCGTCCGGCTGCTGGAGTTTCATCAGGCGCATCGCGAGATCGCGTCGCCAGTCGGATTTTTTGCCGCCGACTTCGAGTTCGGTGATTCCCGCCGCGGTGAGCCCTTTCGCCATCAGGTGCAGGTAGTAAAAATAGCCCGAGCGTTCAAGGCCGGGATTTTCGTCGAGGGTGTAGTGCTTGTTCAGCCACTCGACTGTGGCGACGACGCGCGGGTCGTCCTTTTTCACATCGGCGTAGATGAAGCTGAGCAGGCCAGCGTAGCTCATTGAGCCGTAGCTGCGCAGCGCCTTGCCGCCGCTTTCGAGCGTGACTTCGCCGGCGTTACTCGACCCTGGAAAGTAGATGAAGCCGCCCTTGTTCGCCGGATCGCCGCTCGCCCATTTTTCCTTGTTGTGCGAGGGCAGGTTCTGGCAACGGCTCACGAATTCGATCGCGGCGTTCCAATTCAGATCCTTCGCGCCCGGCTTGTCTGCGACGAGGTGCTTCGTGGCGCGCAATGCCTCCAGCGCGACGACTGTGTTGTCGAGATCGGGATGCCCGCGCTTCGGGCTCGCGCCGACGCTGCCGTAGCCGATGCCGCCGTCGGTTTCCGGTTTCGCCATGCCGCTTGCCTGCTGGCCGACGACGTACGCGCGTGCCTTCAGCAAAAGGTCGAGATCCTTCGGTTCATCCGCACCGGCGAGCGCGAGCAGGCAGACGGATGTGTTGTAGTTCGCGAGCCCCGCGTCCTTCGCGTAGATGCCGCCATCCGGCTGCGCGAAGCCACGCAGATAGCCGTAGCCCTTCGTGACAAAATCCGCGTTCGCAAAACGGTGCGCAGGCTCGCGCTGAAATGCCACGAGCGGCAGTGCACTCAGCGCCGGATGCTGCGTGTCCTTGCCGAAGCTGCCGTCTGCATTCTGCTGGGTGCGCAGCCAGGCGAGGCCGCGATCGAGCGAGTCGCGGATTTCATTGCGGAAGGAGAGATTCTTTTCGTCCTTCGGCAGCGGCTCCTTGGTGGCGCGGGTCCAGGCGGTTTCTCCGAGCGCGAGCGCGAGCGTGGTGGCGAGGAAATGGCGTCGTTTCATTTTGCGGGTTTGTCTGCGGGTTCGAGTCTGATGGAAAATTCAACCGGCGTCCCGGCAGGCGGCACGGCATCCGTTTTGACAAACCAGATGTGATCGTCGTTCGAGCCCGTGCGCGGATTGTTGATGAGCGCGCCGGGAAAAGTGACCATCGCCGCAAACGCCCCCTCCACCTGTGCGATGAAGCGGTTCTCGTAAAAAAAACTGCCCGTGTAGAGCCACGGGCCATCCTCGGCAGTGACCGTCTTCGATGGCTTTTTCGGTGTGAAAATCTTCTGCTCGATCCATCGCTCCGGCGGCGTGGTCTGCTCCTTGCCGTCCTTGTCCGTCCATTTCACGCGCAGCGAAATGCGGTCGCCGGTGAGCTTCGGAGCCTTCGCGAGATACTCGGAGTCAATGCGCCCCGGATCCTTCCCCGCTTGCTGCACCATGCCCTTCGCGCCGAGCAGCAGCATCGCCATGTGGACATCCTGCGGCGCGGCTTCGCTGGTGAACAGGCTCTCATGCACCGGCCCCTGCGGCGACACCAGGAGGTATTCGAGCAGCCCGTCGATCATGTTCACCTTCGCGGGAAAAGTCACCGTGGAAGTATTCTTGTCGAGCTGCACGGTGCCGACCTTGAAAATCCCCGGAGCGATTTCCTTCGGCGGCGAAAACTCCGGCGGTGCCTGTGCAGAGAGCGACGCGGCGGCGAGAAGGGCAATGGCGATTCGTGCAAACATGATCGGGGAGCGCGGGAACAAAGCCGGTATTCAGTGCCGGAGCAACATCGGTTCGGCCCATGTGCCATTGCTGGTCGGTCCGCCCGTGCCCTCGATGCGCAGCACGAGACTCTCCGTGGCCGGCACTGCGCAGCGCATCACCGCCGGCGGATCGCCCGCAGCGAGTGGAGTGCTCCGGCCCGCGAGCTTGCCATCGGCGTACGCGGCAAAGGTGAGTTTCTGGCCGGAAGGAACTCCGGCACCCGCGGCGACGAGCGCGAAAAACATGCCTGCGCCCGGTGGCGGCTTCCACCACACCGCCGCCCCCGTGGCGCACTCGAATCCCGCGGTGGCAGTGCGCGTGCCGAGCTTCAGCGCGCTCCCGTCGAGCGAACGGTTTGCGGCGAAGCACGCTCCGGCCTGGCGGCCCGGCGGGATGTCCACACGGGTGGGCCTGACTCCATCCAACGGCATAATTCGCGATGCGCTTGCGCGGATTTCCGCGATATCCGGAAGCGGAATGCGCAGCCCGTTGTAAAGCGGATGGCGGAGCGCGATCCCTTTGTCATCGTCCGCGACGATATCGAGCGCCGGGTAGATGCTGCCATCGCGGGTGAGCACGTCGAACACGGCCGGAAGCGGCTGCGGGTCGCGCAAGACGAGCGCGTGCAATTGCCCTGGCGAAAAGGTGCGCGGTCCGAAAATCAGGCTGAGCACTTTTGCCGTATTCGCATCGCCGCCACGCGGCGTGCCCTCAAAAAAATCACCGTTCTCCAACAGGGCGCCCGTCTTTCCTTTCGGCGCCTGCGCGGCGAGCCCCGTCGGCACAGGCTGGTAGATCGCCCACGCGATTTCCTTCGACGGGATGGAGATCCGCTTCCCTTCGATTCTCACCGCGGCATCCATCAGGGACGAAAATCTCCCCGTGATGCGCCCGCCATTCAGCAGCACGATGCCGGGCTGGAGCGCCGGATTCGCCGCCGCGAAGCGGGCACGCAGGATACCTGAAAATGGGAGCCTGACTGCGAGTGGTGAACCGCGCACGACAAGGGCGTGATCAATCGCGAGTTCACCCTCGTGCAGTGCGCCATCCATCGTGAGCACAGTTCCGGCGTTCAGGATGCGTGTGCAAAACGCGAGTGCGATCAGCAGCAGGATGAATCGGATCATTTTCAAGCCCGCGCGCATCAACGCTGGTAAAGTGGAATGCAGTGCCACGGCATCGCGAGGATCGTCGTGTGGCATGCGGTCGCGTAAATGTTCCCGATTTCGCGATCGTCCCACGAGCACAGGTCGCCGTTCCGCTGCACGCGCGGAAGCAGTTCGACCTTCATGAGATCATACCACCGTCGCCAGGTGTCGCCGCCGATCATGTATTGCGCGGGCGCGGCGTAGTTCGCGCCGTAGGTCCAGAAGCGCCGTTCGCCGATGCGCCCGAAAAGGTACTGGCTGCCCGGCTGTACGAGCGGGTCATCGTAGCGGCCGCAGACCTGCAGCGAGTAGATCGCCGCCGCCGTGCGCGCAAAGCCCGCACCCCATTGGCCGGCCTGATACGCGAAGCCGCCGCCCGGCACCGAGCAGCGCCGCACGTAGTCCACCGCGTCGTCAATCGTCTGCTGCGGAACATCGAGGCCCGCATTCTTCGCCGCACGTAGCGCGACGACCTGCAGGACCGTGACCGAGATGTCAGCATCGCCCGGTCTTGGCTGATAGCGCCATCCGCCTTTGTTGCTACCGCGATCACTTTGCGTGGTGACGATGAGCCGGATCGCACGCTGCAGCTTTTCGCGCATTATCGTGCTGCGCGACTCTCCATACAGCTCGCCGAGCGCGATGGTCGCGATGCCGTGGTTGTACATGTATTTCGATCCATCAACACCGCGGTACGTGCCGTCCGCGCCGATGGTATCGAGCAGAAAATTGAGGCCCGCTTTTACCTGTTTCGCATACTCACCTTCATCGGGGAGATTTCCGGTCGCCATGAAAGCCATGAGCACATAGCCCGTCATCGCCACGGGATGATCCCCACGTCGGGTGTCGCCTGCATTCCACGAACCATTCACATTCTGCTTTGAAGCGAGCCATCGCAGTGCTCCGCGCAAAACTTCCTCCGTCGGCGCATCCACAGTGACCGAATCCTCTGGCGTCGGCCCCGCCGCGTGCGTGGAAAAAATCGCGAGCACGCCGAGCGCGGCGATTGCACACATTTTGCGGAGGAGCATTCCGGCACGCTACACACGGACGGCGTGCGGGCCAGCCTCAAGTCCCTCTGCGAACACAGACTTGGCCGCGTGCCCCTTTGCGCGTATCGCTCGCGACCATGATTCCATTTCTACCGCGAACCCTCGCCGTTTTCCTCGGATGCTCGCTCGCAGCCGGTGCCGCCGACTGGCCGGAATTCCTCGGCCCGAATCGCGACGGCACTTCGCCGGAGACCGGGCTTGTGGATCGCTTTCCTGCGGATGGCCTTCGCATCGTCTGGCAAAAGGACATTGGCACCGGTTACGGCGCACCGAGCGTGCGCGATGGAGTGCTCGTGCTGCACCACCGCATCGGCGGCGAGGAGATCGTCGAGGCGATGGATGCCGCGACCGGCGCGGTAAAGTGGGTTTCCAAATATCCGAGCGATTACCAGGATCCGTTCGGCTACAACAACGGCCCGCGCTGCTCGCCGCTGCTCACTGCGGAACGCTGCTTCACGCTCGGTGCGGAGGGCGTGCTCGATTGCTTCGACGTGAAGACCGGCAAGCTGCTGTGGTCGCGCACCACGCAGAAGAACTTCGATGTGCCGCAGGCCTTTTTTGGCGTGGGAAGTTCGCCGGTCCTGGAAGAGGGAAAGCTCATCGTGCAAGTCGGCGGCCAGCCGGACTCGAACATCGTCGCATTCGATACCGCGACCGGAAAGACGCTCTGGCAAAACGGCGGCGCGAAGACATGGGACGGCGCGCTCATGCATGGATGGCCCGGCGAACCGTTCGTGAAATGGGACACCGCGCATCCCGCTTTTCAAAAAATGTCGAGCTACTGCACGCCCGTGCTCGCGACAATTCACGGACGCCGCCACGTGCTCACCGTCACGCGCCAGGGGCTTGTCTCACTCGATCCCGCGACCGGCGCGCACAACTTTTCGTTCTGGTTCCGCTCGGTGCGCGAGGAGACGGTGAATGCGATGACGCCGGTGGTGAGCGGCGACCTCATCCTCATTTCGTCCGCGTATTACCGCTCCGGTTCCGTGCTCCTGCGTGTGCGGCCCGATGGCAAAGGCGTGGACGAAGTGTGGCGCAGTCTCGCGCTCGAGATGCATTGGTCGCAGCCGAGTCTAATCGCGGGACACGTGTTCGGATTCAGCGGACGCAACGAACCTGATGCGATCTTTCGCTGTGTGGAGTTGGCGACCGGCACTGTGAAATGGGAGCGCGACGAGCGCTGGCCGAATGCGAGCCACTCGAAGCTCCGTGCCGGTGAGGCACCACCGAATGTCTTCGGCCGTGGCTCGACGATCTTCGCCGATGGCAAACTGATCGCCCTCGGCGAAGCGGGGCTGCTCGGGCTTTTCAAACCGAACGTGGAGAAGGTCGAGGAAATCTCACGCTGGCAGGTGCCGGGCCTCACGTATCCGTGCTGGGGCGCGCCCGTACTCGCGGGGCGCCGTCTTTATCTCCGCAGCGAAAACAAGCTCCTCTGCCTCGACATCGCGAAACCGGAGTGAGCACCGTCGCGAATCCATTCGCAAGGTGCTTGGCACTCGCGAGGGCGTTGGATAATTCTTGAGCAATGAAACTTCTCGGCATCCTGTTCCTGCTGCTCGCGAGCGCGCGTGCGGGTGATGGCAGGCTGCGCGTGTCTTCATTTTCGACGATCCTCACGGAGATCGTGCGCGAGGTGGGTGGCGAAAATGTGAACGTGACCGGACACGTGAAGCCGGGCGTGGACCCGCATGAGTTCGAGCCGTCGTCGGCGGATCTGAAGATCGTTTCATCAGCCGGACTCATCCTCGCTTCGGGGAAGCATCTTGAAAGCTACGTCGGAAAACTGCGCGAGGCAGCGGGTGGAAAGGCCGCGCTTTTGGAAGTCGGGGATCAGCTTCCTGGCCCGAAGGATGATCCGCACTGGTGGCACAGCATCGGCAATCTCCGGCGAGCGATACGGATCGTGCGCGATGAATTGATCCGCCTGCGGCCCGATTCGCGCGCGGCATTTTCAGCGAATGCCGCCGCTTACACGGATCGGCTCGATATACTGGAGAAGTGGGTGAAGGCAAAGGTTGCGGACCTGCCGAAGAATCGGCGCAAGCTCGTGACGAACCACGATTCATTCGGATATTTTGCGAGGGAGTTTGACTTCGCCGTCTATCCCATCGCGGGTCTCACGCAGAACGATCAGCCGGGGTCAAAAAAAGTGGCACAGATTATTTCCACGATCCGAGAGCAGGGAGTGAAGGCGGTGTTTTCCGAGGACGTCGAGAACCCGAAAGTGATTCAGCAGATCACCCGCGAGACGGGTGCAAGGCTCGGCGGGAAATTGTTTTCCGACGGGCTCGGCGCGAAGCCGAATGACACGGTGGATGCGATGTTCCGCCACAACGTCACGACGATCGTGGAGGCGCTGAAATAGATGCGCGGCTCGCCGATCCTGCGTGCGGTTTTGGTTTTCATTGCGCTGCTCGGGCTCGCTCCGCTGCTGTGGCAACTGACGCGCCCGGTGCTCGCGGACACCGTGCCGAAGATGCAGCCGGAACCGAAGCGCGCGAAAGTGGAGGGACGGCTGGATTTTTCCGCCGCTGCGACACACGTCTCGATTCAGCATCTGGGCCGTGAAGTGTGGAAGAAGGCGTCGCCTTCTGCGGCGGAGGATTTCTCGGCGGAAATCCCGTGGCCGAAGGAGGGCGTCGAATTTCACGTGCTGGTCGTGTGGCCCGACGGGACGCGCAATGCCGCGATGCGCGTGCGTCTCACTGCGCCCGATGGCGCGGAACATGATCGTTCGGTGTGGGGCGATGCGACTGCGGACGAAGTGCTGAGATTTCCATGAAGCACGATCACGCGCTCAAAATCGCGGACCTCACGGTGAGCTATCAGCGCATCCCGGCGTTGCACCACATCGGCTTCGAGGTGCATTGCGGCCAATGTGTCGCGCTCCTCGGACCGAACGGCGCGGGCAAGACGACGCTGCTCAAGACCCTCGCCGGATTGGTGGGACGCGAAACGGGCACGATCCATTTTCACGGGCGCGAAGTGCGCGGCGCTACGCCGGACATCGCCTACCTTCCGCAGCGCGGGCAGATTGATTGGGATTTTCCCACGACTGTCCGCGGGCTCGTGGAAATGGGGCGTTACCTGCGGCTCGGCTGGTGGCGGCGATACGGTTCCGCCGACACAGCCGCAGTCGATGCGGCAATCGCGGCGATGAGCCTGGAGCCTTTGCAGGATCGGCAGATCAACGCGCTCAGCGGCGGCCAGCAGCAGCGCGCCTTCCTCGCTCGCGCGCTCGCCCAGGAGGCGCATGTGCTGCTGCTCGACGAGCCGTTCAGCGGCCTCGACAAGCCGAATCAGGATGCGCTGCGCACGACATTCCGCACCCTCCGTCAGCAGGGGAAGCTGCTGCTCGTCTCACACCACGACCTTGTGACGGTGCCGGTGATTTTCGATCAGGTTGTGCTGCTCAACGGTGAACTGATCGCCGCCGGTCCGACGGCGCAGGCATTCACCGAGGAAAACATCGAGCGGGCCTACACGACGCGGGTCTTTGCCGGCGTGGACGACGGCCACGCCATCTGACCCATGAGTTTTTTCCACGATCTCTGGAGTCACGAATTCATGCGGCGCGCGCTCGCCGGTGGAGCGCTGATCGGCTTCACGAATGGCTTCCTCGGCACGTTTATCATCCTGCGCCGGATGTCGCTCATGGCCGACGCGCTGAGTCACTCGATGCTGCCGGGCCTCGCGATCGGCCTCGTGCTTTTCGGCCTCAGTCCCGGCGGACTTTTCCTCGGCGGAATCATCGCGGCATTTCTTGTCGCCATCGGCGCGATGCTGCTCGCGCGCGCCTCGCGGCTGAAGGAGGACGCGTCGCTGGCGATTCTTTACACGGTGGCGTTCAGCATCGGTGTCGTGCTGCTGCAATACCTCCCGACGAGCGTGGATCTGAAGCACTATCTTTTCGGCAACATCCTCGGACTCGGCGACGCGGACCTGTGGATCGCGTACGGCGTGACGCTCACCGTCGTGCCCGGATTGCTGCTGCTCATCCGTCCGTTGATGCTCACGCTGTTCGATCCCACCGTCGCCCGCAGCCAGGGTGTGAAAGTGAACGCACTGCACCTCGCGCTGATCGTCGCGAGCGTGCTCACGATGATCAGCAGCGCGCAGGCGGTCGGAGTGATTCTCATGCTGGGCCTGCTCGTGACGCCCGCTGCCACGCTCTACATGCTCACGGATAAGTTTGAAAAAATGCTGTGGGGCGGCGCGCTGCTTGGCTCCGCTGGGTCGGTGATCGGGCTGCTGATTTCTTACCGCTTCGATCGCATCCCGAGCGGCGCAGCCATCGTGCTTGTGCTCGGCGCGTGCTTCCTCCTCGCGTGGATTTTCGGCCCGCGCTACGGCCTGCTCGGACAGTTGCGGAAGCGCCGGCATTTCCACGACGAATCGCTCTCGCGCTGGGAGCATGGGGACGGGCACAAGCACTGATTATGCGGGCGGGTGCGCTCAATGTGGTGCCGACGACTCGTCGGCACCACATTGGTCCGTCACGATTTCCGCCAGTAGTCGGGGAGTGCTTTCTTTGTCTCGAGGAGGATTTCGAGGATCGCTTTGCGATCTTCCGGCGTGAGCCGCGCGAACTGTGTCTCGTCGTTCTTCCCCGTCAGGATGTCGTGGAGTTTGTGAAGGATGACGTCCTTGATCGAATCAGCGATGGCGTCGAATGAAGGCGAATAGATGAGGAAGCTGCAGGGGTATTTGAACATGCGCGTCTTGAGATCAAGGTCGCGCAGGCTGCGGCCTTTCGAGTCGCGGATCGCGCTCGCCGTGAAGTCGCGCACGAAATCGGGATTGCCCTCGATCTTCTGCGCGAGCGAGAATTCCTCCGTGAAGAGCAGGTAGCGCAGGAATGCGTCCACCTGCGAGCGGATGTAGCGGACGTGGCCGTATGCCGCGAGCATCTGGCGCGCCTCGATGTTCAGCCGCGCGACGTAGTTGTGCATGTGCACCTGATGCTCGAGCACCATGAGCGCGACGATGTCGCTGCCGCTGCCGTGGTATTTCGTGGTGTCGAAGAACGGCGAGAGGTCGGTGATGTTGCTCTTGAAAGCCGGCTTCCGCCTGAATTGTTCGAGGTCCTTTTCGCCGATGAGATTTCCTCGGTGAAATTGCGAGCCGCTGTTGCCCGTGACGTAGTAGCCACCCCAGCGATCCTTCAGCGGCGTGCACTGCGTGATGTCGCGGACCTCCTCCAGCGTGATCATTTCGCCGCTCGCATCCGTGGGCACGCTGCGCACGAAATGACCGGGCACGCCGAGCGTTCGCTGCCCGCCGTGGCACGAGAGACAGTCATTGCTGCGTGTGAACTTTGGCTTCCTCACCTGCTCCTGCTCGATGAAATAGAACGTGCCTCCGAGCAGCGGGTCCACTGCCGAGATCTCCATCACAGGCGCGCCGGGGATGTAGCCGAGGTATACGTCGTCGCTGAAAAAGACGGAGCGCGGGTTGTCGGGTGTGATGTAGCGACGCTGGAGCGAAGTCTTCGACATCACGAGGACTTGCGAGGATTTCTTCGCGCCGAATGCGTCGAGCAGCGCGGGCAGCCAGCCGAATTTTTCGTCCCATTTCAGCTTCATCTCGCCGCTGAGAATCTTCTGCTGGACGACGGAGACTCGATCGTGCGGCTGGCTCGCCGAATAGTTGATCGGCTCGTGATCATATTCGAGCGGATGGTCCGCGCCTTGGAAATCCTCTGCCTGCGCGATTCCGAACACAAACGGAAGAAGGAGCAGAGGGATGCGTTTCATGGCTTTGTGGATTAAACTAAGAGGTTGCCGCGTCGCGTGCGTTGATCTTGGTCAAGGTTGCGCCGATTTTGCCGCAGTCGCGATCGCTTCGGCCAGACGCTCATACTCGCCGGACGAATTGTATGCGTGCGCGGAAATGCGGAACCAGCGCTGCGACGGATTGCCCCAGCGGACGAGCGGAACCTCGATGCGGTGCTGTTCGAGCAACGCGGATTGCAGCGGGTCGAAGCGTGCGATGACCGCGCGTGATTCGCCGGGATTTTTTTCCTGCAGTGGAGAGGGCAGGGGAAGCGTGGCCATCGATCCGAGCATTGTCTCGGGGCACGGCAGCCCGATGCCAAGGCGTTCGCAGAGCATGCGGCGCGCGGTGAGCGCGAGGTGGTGGTTGTGTTGCATGAGCGCGGGCCAGCCGCCGGGGAGAAGGCTTTCGCAGAATCGGATCGCGGTGGGAACCGTGAGCCAGGCGGTGAGGTCGAGCGTGCCCTGCCAGTCGAACTCGTCATGAAATCGTGAGCGGCCTGCGCGGGGCGTGTTGTAGCCGTGGCTGATCGTCGCGGGATGCAGACCCTGCTGGCGATCACGTCGCGCATAGAGAAAGCCCGCGCCGCGCGGGGCGCAGACCCACTTGTGCAGGTTGCCCGTGTAATACGAGGGCTGCAGTGCGCGGAGGTCGAGCGGCAGCATTCCGGGCGCGTGGGCGCCATCGACGAAGACGGCGATGCCGCGCGGTTCGAGTTCGCGGATGATGGATGCCACCGGGAGCACGAGCGCAGTCGGGCTGGTGACGTGATCCATGAGCACGAGCCGTGTGCGCGGAGTGACTGCAGCGAGAATCGCGGAGACAGCCTGCTCCGGCCCGGCGATGGGAAACGGGATGCGCGCGGTGATCACTTTCGCGCCGGTGCGTCGTGCGCATTCGGTGAGGATGTTACCGCATGCGTTGTAGCCGTGGTCGGTCGCGATGAGTTCGTCGCCCGGCTGAAGTTCGAGCGAACGCAGGACGGAATTCACGGCGGTCGTGGCATTCGTCACGAACGCACGCTCCTCCGCATCCGCGCCGAGGAAGCGCGCGAGTTCCGTGCGTGCCGCGTCGATCCGTCCCTCGATCTCACGCCAGAGGAAGCGCACGGGATTGCGCTCCATTTCCGCGCGCAGGCGCGACTGCTCGTCCATCACCACACGCGGGCATGCGCCGAATGAGCCGTGGTTGAGAAATGCGAGGCCGTCTTCGAGCAGCCAGTGGGAGCGGAGCGGATTCATCGTGAAACGAAAAGAGCGCGAGCTGTGCGCCCGCGCCCTTCGCGTGA
>JBDSAR010000444.1:0-2040 GCA_039922035.1 Chthoniobacteraceae bacterium | reverse complement strand
AGTAGAAAAGATTTTTGAAAATCTTTTGAACGACCCGGCAACACTGCGGTCATAGAAATCGTGTTACAGTGTTAGGGTGGTTCGGGCCGCTCGTGGTACTCCGGTGGGAGTCCGCGGGCGGCCCGGCATCTTTTTAGGGGAAAGTGCCGATTTTCCGAGGAGGGCCACTGCGACTCCATTGACCGCACCCCGCACCGCCGATAGCGTCCCGATCCCTGATGGATACTGAAACTCCCCTACTTGGCCTGCGCGGCTGCGTCATTGACGCCCCGGAATACGGCAAGCTGCGCGCATGGCGCGACGGCGCCGTGATTATCGGCGACGGGCGCATTGTCGAGGTGGGCAGCTTCCAGTTCCTCGGCAAAAAACACCGCCCGCAGGCCATCCACTGGCAGCAATCCGACCGAGCGATCATTTTTCCCGGTCTGATAGACCTCCATACGCATCTGCCGCAGTACCCCGTCGTCGCGCGCGGCCGCGGGCAGCAGCTCGAATGGCAGCACCAGCACGTTTTTCCGCGCGAGCGCAATTTCACCGGCAAGGTCGGCGCACGGGAGTCCGGCGAATTTTTTGCTGAACTCGCACGGCACGGCACCACGACGGCGGCGGTGTACACGGCGATTTACGAGGACTCGTGCGACATGGCTTTCCAAGCCGCGGCGGCTTCCGGCATGCGCGTCATCATGGGGCAGACGATGATGGACGTGGGCACGTATGGCACGATGCAGCAGAGGAAAATCCTCAGCGTCACGCTCCTCGAAAGCGAACGCCTCTGCCGCAAGTGGCACGGCGAGGCGGACGGGTTGCTCGAATACGCGTTCAGCCCTCGCTTCGCGCTCGCGTGCAGCGAACGGCTCATGCGTTCGGCAGGCGAGATGGCGCGGCAATTCGACTGCCACATCCAGACGCACCTCGCCGAGACCCGCGAGGATTGCGAACGCGTGAAGCACCTCTTTTCCAAGGCCCAGGACTACACCGATGTGTATGACAAGGTCGGCCTGCTCGGGCCGAAGACCATTCTGGCGAACTGCATCCACCTTTCGCCGCGCGAACGCGCCGTGCTCTCAGATACCGGCACATCGGTCGCGCATTGCCCCACGGCGAATCTTTACCTCTCCAGCGGCATCATGCCCCTCGGCGAGCACCTCGCGGAGCACATCAAGGTCGGCCTCGGCAGCGATGTCGCCGCCGGCCCGGAATTGAATCTCTGGCAGGTCATGCGCAGCACGATCGAGAGCCAGAAGGCGCGCAGCTTTTACCAGCCCGACGTCGCTGTCCCCTCGCCCGCCGAAGCCCTTCACCTTGCCACACAGGGCGCGGCGGAGGTCCTCGGAAAAGGTGACATCATCGGCAGCTTCGAGGTCGGCAAGGAGGCCGACATCACCGTGATGGATCTCACCGCGATGCTCCCATACGGCGGCGCGGAGACGAAGATCGAAGACCTCACGCCGGACGACATGCTCGCGCTCTGCATCTACCGCGGCGGCCCGCATGCCGTGCTGGAGACATTCGTCCGCGGCCAGAGTCGCGCGCGCGCTTCCGAGCACGTCGAACACGCCGCGTTCCAATAGACTCACGCCGCAGTGCCCGACCCAATCCGCCCTTCACCCGATCCAGTCGCCCTTGCGCTCGCGGAGGACATCGGCAGCGGCGACCTGACGTGCGCGTATTTCGTGGACGCTGCGCGTAGCGGAAAAGCCCGCATCTTTGCGAAGCAGCCATGCGTCCTCGCAGGATCAGAAACGGCGGCGCGGGCGTTTGATCTCGTGGATGCGACGCTCGATGTGCGCATCGTCCGCACGGACGGCGACTCGCTGCTGCCCGGCGACACCGCGATTGAGATTTCCGGCCCCGTCCGCGGCATCCTCACCGCCGAGCGCACCGCGCTGAATTTCATCCAGCAGCTCAGCGGTGTGGCCACGCTCACGCGCGCTTTTGTCGAGGCCGTGAAGCCGCACCGCGCGCGCATCCTCGACACGCGCAAGACCACACCTGGCCTGCGCGCGCTGGAAAAAGCCGCCGTCGTCGCAGGCGGTGGCA
>JBDSAR010000443.1:0-12008 GCA_039922035.1 Chthoniobacteraceae bacterium | reverse complement strand
GCGAGGTTCGTGGCGGCTTCGCGGGTGACGGCGACGTGCTCGTTGTCGAAGACGGGCTTGGCTGGCCGGGGAGGAGGAAGGCGAGCGGGCCGTAGTGCTGCGCGAGGTCGGCGAGCTTCGCGCGGCCCACGGGCGAGTCCATCTGCGTCTCGAAGTCATAGACGTGGAACTCGTCGAAGTTGCAGAGGATGACGTAGCGCGGACGGCCGGGGACGAGGCGCGTCCAGTAGTCGAAGGCCTGGCGGTAGTGCTTCGAGAGCACGGTGCCGCGCTTTTTCATCTCGATGAGGACGACGGGCTTCCAGACGTAGTCGGCGAAGGACGTGCCGCCGCCGTCCTCGGTCGCCTTGCGCACGCGGAACTCCGGCTCGCCGCCGACATCGAGCGAGCCCGCGTGACCGAAGGCGACGAAGAGGCGGTCGAGGAAGATCTGCGCCTGGCCTTTCTCGTCGCCGGTGATGTGGGCCGCCGCCCATGCAACGAAGGCGGAGAGTTTTTCGGCGGGGTCACTCATGGGGCGGCAGACGTTTGGCCATGCCCCTGTGTCTAGCAGCACGCGGGCGCGACGCGATGCGCGCTGGAGCCGCTCACGCGCTGAGCGCGGCGAAGAGGTGCTGCAACTCGGCGTCCACCTCCGCGGAGGTGGCGACGGTCTCGGCGATTTCGGCGCGGACAAGTTTACGGTAGCGCGTGCGCAGTCGGTGGATGGCGGTGCGCACCGCGCCTTCCTTCACATCGAGACGGGCGGCGATCTCGGCGTATGGAACCTTTCCGCCGGTGAGCGCGGACTTGAGTTCCTCGAAGATGTGCTCCTTTCCCTCGCGGGCAAATTCGTCGCGCAGGCGTTTCAGCACTTCGTCGAGCAGAGCCAGCGCCCAGCGGCGCTCGTAGATTTTCTCGGCGGAGGATTCATCAGCGGGTTCGAGCTGATAGCGCGTCTCGGCGGACTCGGCATGGAGAGAGATCGGCTGTTGGCCTCCGCCGCGCTTTTGCGCCCGGGCGCGATCCCATTCGTCCGATAGGAAATGCTTCAACGCGCCGAGCAAGAAGGAGCGGAAGCGACCTTTGCCGGGGTCGGCGTCGCCGAGGAAATTGCGCGCGAGCAGGCGGGCGAAAAACTCCTGCGTGAGATCCTGCGCATCGTGCGGCGAGTGCCCCTGCCGACGGACGAATGCGTAGAGCGGATACCAATACGCCGTGCAGAGATGCTCCAGCGCCCTGTGCGCGCGCTGCGAATCCGCCGCGCCCGCGGCGACGACAATGCTCCAGCGTGTCGCTTCAAAGCGGCCTGCTTCCGCCTTCTGGGAGGAGGTGGACTTGTCGGACATGCCAGCCGAATATCACGGGGATCTGACGTTGCGAGGCTTGTCTTCGTCTCTCAATCACCGGGCTGGCCGATGGGCAGCCCGCTCGCGCGCAGGATGGTCTCATGCACGGCGAGATCGTGCGCGGGTGGAAAATCGTGCGCCTTCTCGCCGCGGATTACTTTGGCGAGATCATCGAAGTCCCCATCGTAGCGTCCCCTGCCCTTCGGGAACGTCAGCACCTGCCGGCCCGCCTTGTATTCGCCGTGCGCCTTTCCGAGCGTGAGGCGTGCCTCGGGGTGTTCGATGGGGCGGATGTCCATCGTGCCCTTCGTCCCGCAGACGACGAATTGCCGACGCGCGCCGCCGTCGAATTCCACGAGCACGCTGCGCACGGTGACCACGGCATTCGGATATTCGAGCACGGCAGTCTGATTGTCCGGGAAGCCGTCCTTCAGCGGTGATGAACTGCGGCTGTGCGGTGTGACTTTTTCCGGGCGGCCCAAAATCGCCACGACGGAATCAATGATGTGGCAGCCGAGTTCAAACATCCCGCCGCCGCGATACGGCGCGAGGGCGCGGCGTTCCGCGTCGCCCTGCAGTTTCCCCATCGCTGCCTCGATTGAAAACACTTCACCAAGCGCGCCCTCGCGCACGAGCTGGCGCGCGATCAGGAACGCAGGATTGTATCGCAGCATGTAGCCCATCTGCACGGTGAGCTTGCGCGCAGTCGCATCGTCGAGCAGCCGGCGGAGCGCAGGCAGCGA
Organism: Chthoniobacteraceae bacterium; assembly: GCA_039922035.1. Lineage (GTDB taxonomy): Bacteria > Verrucomicrobiota > Verrucomicrobiia > Chthoniobacterales > Chthoniobacteraceae > SXWH01. The sequence goes on along the minus strand of JBDSAR010000443.1, from coordinate 9,937 downwards.
TTCGCCCGCGGGCTTGTCGAGGTGAATGTGCTTTCCAGCGGCGACGCAGCGCGTGGCGGCAGGCACAAGGTCCTTCACCTCCGTCTCGATTGCGACGGCCTGCAAGCCCGGCGCGTGCAGCAATTCCTCCTCGGTCATCACCGGAATCCCGCCGTAGGTCTTGCTCGCCGCCAACGCCGCGCGTCTGCGTTCGTCCGGCTCGACGACCCCGACGACCTCGAAGTCCGCGGACGCACGCATCGTGTCCATTTTTCCCGAAGCATGCGCATGTGCAGTGCCGATCTGCCCGACACGGATGCGTGGTTTCGCATTTTGCGCATTCACAAAAAATGGCGCGCTCACGAGCGAGGCACAGGCGAGGCCGGAGAGTTGGAGAAAATCACGGCGGGGGCGGGCGGAGTTTGGCATTCCGCAGACTACGCGGGACGAGGTTCCCTCTGAAACCAAAACCCGCGCGACTTTCCATACATGCTCGTCATTATTCCCGCCTTGCGTGCCCATTCCTGCTCTGGCACGAACGCGGCATGTCCACGATGAACGAAGCAATCATCGAGCAAGCCACGATGGAAGATCTGCCGCAGATGGTGGATCTCCTTTACGAACTGTTCGGCCAGGAGGGCGACTTCGTGCCCGACCGCATGAAGCAGGAACGCGGGCTGCGGCTCATCCTCGAGCAGCCGAGCCGCGGGCGCATTTTCGTGTATCGCTGGAACGATGCGATCGTCGGCATGGTGAATCTCCTCTTCACGATCAGCACCGCGGAGGGCGGCTTCGTCGTGCTGCTCGAGGACGTGATCGTCCGCACGGACTACCGCGGACGCGGCGTCGGCAGGCAACTCCTCGCCCACGTGATCGAGTACGCGAAGAAAAAGGAATTCCTGCGCATCACGCTCCTCACCGATCGCATCAACGAGGAAGGCCAGGCGTTCTTTGCGAAGATGGGATTCTTCAAGAGCCAGATGATCCCGCTGCGCCTGCCGCTCACGCAGGACGCGGCGACGCTCCCGAAGTCGTGACGCCCGACGCCGGTTTCACGGATCTCGGCTTTGCGCGTGTGGACACGGACCGGCGGCGGCGCTGCGGATTCCCCGAGGTGATCTTCGGCATGGGAAAAACGCCCGTGCAGGTCGCTGAGATCGCCCGCGTGATTTTGGAAAATGAGCCCGTGCTGCTCGTGAGCCGCTCGAACGAGGAGCAGTGGCGCGCGGTCGTCGCGCAGTTTCCTGACGCGCGATGGCACGGGGCGGCACGATGCATCACCGTCGAACGCAAGCCGATTGCGAAGCTGGAAGGCCACATCGCCGTCGTGTGCGCGGGCACGAGCGACATGCCCGTGGCGGACGAGGCCGCGGTGACACTGGAAATTTTCGGCAATCGCGTGGAGCGGTTCACGGATGTCGGTGTCGCGGGAATCCACCGTCTGCTCGCAGTGCGCGATCGGATCGAGACCGCGAATGTCGTCATCGTCGTCGCAGGAATGGAAGGCGCGCTGCCGAGTGCGGTCGCGGGAATGGTGAGCAAGCCCGTGATCGCCGTGCCCACGAGCATCGGCTACGGCGCGAGCTTCGGCGGAGTCGCAGCGCTGCTCGGGATGCTGAATTCCTGCGGCAGCGGAGTGACGGTGGTGAACATAGACAACGGCTTCGGCGCGGCGTACGCCGCCGCACAAATCAACCGCCTCGCGCAACGGCGCTGATCGGATCGCTCGTTGAATTGCATTCGCTTTTCGAGCGGCGTTTCGCATTTCACGCGAGACACACATTCATCTCGCCGCGCAGCGCACCACCACGGTAAGAATCGAGGCCATGTGGGCATTTCTCTCCCGTAATCGCGACGCCGGACTTCTCATGCTGCGCCTCACGCTCGGCGCGATTTTCATCTGGGCGCACGGCTGGGACAAACTCGCCGGCGGCACCTCGACGTGGCACGATGTCGGCACCGCGATGAAGCACTTTGGGATCAACTTCTGGCCGACATTCTGGGGCTTCATGGCGACGATGGCGGAGACTGTCGGCGTCGCGCTCTTCATGATCGGCCTCGCATTCCGCCCCGCGTGCCTGCTCGTCGCGTTCACGATGGCGGTCGCCGGCATTCACGCGAGCCACATCGCGTCGAAAGGCACGTCGCTGCAAAGCGCCTCCCACGCGTGGGAACTCGGCCTCGTGTTTTTTTCGATGATGTTCATCGGGCCGGGCAAGTACAGCGCGGACAAGAACTGAACACGCGGTTCGCGCCTCACTTTTTCTTCTCGGAAAATTCCATCCACAGCGACGCCGCGAACGCCTTCCACTGCTCCTCGATCTTCGCAGGCACGGGCATTCCGGCGTGGACGTAGAGCGCGTATCGCAGCCGCAGCGGTTCGCCCTTCTTCACCGTGAGCGGGCTGGCGAAGGTGAGCGATGCGCCCATCCATCCGTCGTTGCGGCAGTGGAACGGCACGGGATGATTTGGATTCTGCGGGTGATCGAAAAGCGCGATGCCTTCCTGCGCCATCGGTGTGATCGGGCCGCTGTAGTCCATCCAGCGCGCGGGCTTGCGGAAGCAGCCGGCCTCGTCCACGCCGTCCTCGCTGTTGCGGATCGTGCCGCCGCCGTCTGCGACGCCGATCGTCTTCGCCATGCGCACGCCGAGCATCCCGAATGCGCTCTCGGTGATCGGTACGTCGGCGGCGCGTGCCTCGAGTTGGAGGTCGAGCAGCAGCAACCACTCTTTGCCAGCAAGCGGCTTCACGCTGATGCGGCGGCGGTCGTGGAGCACGGGCTTGCCTTCCTTGTCGAGCCACGCGTTTTCCGTCTCGGCAAAGGCAACGTCATCCGCGTCCTCGTAGCGCAGCACGCGGAGGTGCGAGATGCGCCCGCCGTCGTCGCCCCAGAAATTCACGCCGCCGACAAACTGGTGCGAGAACCACACGGAGTTGTGATGGCTGTGCGTGATCGGATCGTGCGGATGTCCCATGCGCGTGAGCGAGCGTCCGCTCGGCCCGATGACGGGAAAGACGAACGGCCTGCGCTGATCCTGCGCAAAGTGGAAGCGCGCAATTTCCTCGCCGTCGCGCTGAAAGGAAACTTCGTCGCGCGGCTGCGGAATCGCCTGCATGCGCGGCACGGGCTTCGGCTCGGCGGCAGATGCGGCGGATGCGAGTGCGAGGAGGACGGGGAGGATTCGGTGAGGACGCATGCCCATGATGATGAGACCAGCGTGCGGCTTTCGCAAAAAGGATTTGCGGGCGCAAAAATGTGGAGCCGGCGACTCGTCGGCTCAGGCGTGCAATCGTGCGCCCGCTCTTTGCCAGAAGCAGCGTGCCGACGGATCGTCGGCGCTACATTGAATAGTCCGTGACTGCGCCCTTGCTCGCGGTGGAGACGGTCTTCGCGTATTTCGAGAGCACGCCGCGCGTGTAGCGCGAGGTCGGGGCCTTCCATTTTGCGAGGCGCTTCTCGATCTCGCCTTTCGGAAGATTGAGCGTGAGCGCACGCTTGCCAGCATCGATCGTGATCGGGTCGCCGTTCTTCACGACGGCGAGCGGTCCGCCGAGCGCGGCTTCGGGCGTGATGTGGCCGACGACGAAGCCGTGGGAGCCGCCGCTGAAACGTCCGTCTGTGATCAGCGCGACATCTTTGCCGAGGCCCTTGCCCATGACGGCGCTCGTGGGCGAAAGCATCTCGCGCATGCCGGGGCCGCCGACGGGGCCTTCGTGGCGGATGACGATGACATGGCCCTTCTTCACGCTGCCGTCGAGAATCGCCTTCATCGCATCGAGCTCATTTTCAAAGACGATGGCCTTGCCGTCGAAATGCGTGCCTTCCTTGCCGGAGATTTTTGCGACTGCGCCGCCGGGGGCAAGGTTGCCGTAAAGGACGACGAGGTGGCTGTCCTTTTTGATCGGGTTTGAAGTCGGGCGGATGATTTCCTGACCCTTCGGATACGCTTTGACGCGCTTGAGATTTTCCGCCAGCGTCTTGCCGGTGACGGTCATGCACTTGCCGTGCAGCAGGCCTTCATCGAGCATCATTTTCATGAGCGGAGTCTGGCCGCCGATGGCGACGAGTTCGCTCATGAGGAAGCGCCCGCTCGGCTTGAGATCGGCGAGCACGGGGATCTTTTTGCCGATCTTCGTGAAGTCATCGAGTTCGAGTTTCACGTTCGCGGAATGCGCCATCGCGAGGAGGTGCAGCACGGCATTCGTCGAGCCGCCGAGGGCGATGACGATGGCGATCGCGTTTTCAAAAGACTCGCGGGAAAGGATGTCGCTCGGGCGGATACCGCGCTTGATCATTTCGACGACGGCCACGCCTGCGCTACGCGCGTCAGCGGCCTTTTCCTTCGAGACGGCATTCTGCGCGGCGCTGTTCGGCAGCGACATTCCGAGTGCCTCGATGGCGCTCGCCATCGTGTTGGCGGTGTACATTCCGCCGCAGGAACCTGCGCCGGGGATCGCGTTTTCCTCGATGAGCGCGAGTTCGCGTTCGTCGAGCGCGCCGGCGGCATATTTGCCCACGGCCTCGAAGCACGAGACGATGTCGAGCGGCTTGTCGCCGAGCAGCGCGGCGCGTTCGCGGTTGAGGCGCTTCTCCGCGAGGATGCCGGTGATGCAGCCGGGCAGGATCGTGCCGCCGTACACAAACACCGCAGGACGATCGAGCCGCGCCATGGCCATGAGGCAGCCGGGCATATTTTTGTCGCAGCCGCCGATGGCCACGAGGCCGTCGAACTGCTCGCAGCCCATCACGGTCTCAATGCTGTCCGCGATCACTTCGCGCGAGACGAGCGAGTATTTCATGCCCTCGGTGCCCATGCTGATGCCGTCGGAAATCGTGATCGTGCCGAAGATGACGCCCTTCCCGCCAACGGAATTCACACCCGCCTCGGCCTGACGCGCGAGACCGTCGATGTGCATGTTGCACGGCGTGACCATGCTCCACGTGCTCGCGATGCCGACCTGCGATTTTTTGAAATCCTCGCGGGCAAAGCCGACCGCGTGAAGCATCGCGCGGCTCGCGGCGCGCTCGGGGCCGTCCACGACTTCGCGTGACCAACGGCGGTGAAGGGACCCAGGATGCTTGGACGGTTCTCTGCTCATATTTTTGTAAAAGGGCGCGCACCCTAGCGGCCCTCGCCCTGCATGGCAAGGACGGCGCAACCGGGCATTTTCTCTTTTCTCCCGGCGGATCGTCTGTTTGGTTCGTGGCTTCCATGACTGTGAACCGATTTTTCTCCACCGCACTCATCCTCTGCCTCTGCGCCGCGCTCCGGGCGGACACGGTGATCCTGAAATCAGGAGACAAACTCGAAGGCAAAATCCTCGGCGAAACGGACACCGAGGTGACCATGAGCGTGCAGGTCACGGCGACCATCAAGGACGAACGCGTGATCAAGCGCGACACCATCGAGAAGATCGAAAAGGTGCAGCCGGACGAGGAGGCATGGGCCCAGATCGCGAACTTCGCGCCGGGCAGCGAATCGCTCGAACGCGATGAGTATGACCGGGTGAAAGCGGCGCTCAGCTATTTCACTGGCACCTTTCCAAAGAGCGCACATGCGCAGATCGCGCAGAGCCGCCTGGATCAGTTTTCCACAGAGCAGATCCGCGTGGGGATGGGCGAGGTGAAGCTGAACAACCAGTGGCTCGGCAAGGAAAAAGTGCGGGAGGAGCAGATCCAAATCGGAGGACGGATCCTGCTGAACCGGATGAAACGTGCGGCAGCCGCCGGGCAATTCCCGGATGCGATGGCCAACCTGGATCAATTGGAGAAGAATTTCCTCGGCTCGGCGAGCTACCCGGAGGCGGTGGATCTCGGACGCCGCGTACTCCCTTCGCTGAAGGCGGCCGTGGAACAGAGGCAGGCGCAGCTCAAGCGCCGCGCCGACGATGAAAAGCAGCGCCTGACCACTTCGAAGGGCGTGGAGCACGACCAGCTCGAGGCCTTGATCAAAAAGGAAACCGCCTCGACGGAGGCGACCATCACGGCAATCGAGCGCAGCGGAGTCAAATGGCTCCCGCTGCAGCCGGCCAATGCGCGCAGCATGACAGCGCTCGCCTCACGCGTCAGTTCGGAAACCTCGCGGCTGAACGGTCTGCCCGTCGAGAAGATGAGGGAATCCGTCAAAGCAGCGGAGGAGGCGGAAAAGGCGCTGTCCACCGGCAATTTTGACGGTGCGGAAAAGGCTCTCCGGGACGCCACATCCGCATGGTCGGCCAATGAACTCGCGAAACGCCTGCAGACAAGACTGACGGATGCAAAAAAAGCCGCAAGCGCCGTAAAGCCGCGCGAGCCCACCCCTGCCCCTGCGCAAACGCCGAAACCAAAACCGAAGGCTGCCCCTTCATCCGCAAACAATCCCGCCCCGGCCACCGCCGAACCCGAGGAGACGCCGTTTTTCAAAAAGCCGGTCTTCTTCATCGGGCTCGCCGCCGTCGTCGCGTTCGGCGCGGTCGCAGGCAAAATGATCGCAAAAGCGCGCGCATCGGCGGCGGACACCACGCTCGACAAATAACGGCACCGGACTCCAACGTCGCACGCAACATGGCACGCACCGCACAGATTCACCGCAAGACCGGCGAGACGGAAATCCGCATCGGCCTCACCATCGAAGGCACCGGCAAGAGCACCGTCGCAACGAAGATTCCGTTCTTCGATCACATGCTCACACTCTTCGCGCGGCACAGCCTGATGGATCTCGAAGTAAAGGCCGATGGCGACATCGAGGTGGATTTGCACCACACCGTCGAGGACACCGGCATCGCGCTCGGCCAGGCCTTCGCGAAGGCGCTCGGCGACAAGACCGGCATCCGCCGCTACGGCTTCGCCTACCTGCCGATGGACGAGACGCTCGCGCGCGTCGTCGTGGATTTCAGCGGGCGTCCCTTTCTCGAATACCGCGCGCCGCAGGGCGTTGCGAGCGCGGGCAACTTTGCGTTCCAGCTCGTCGAGGAATTCATGCGCGCATTCAGCGTTCACGCGGGCTGCAATCTGCACATCGAGATCCTCTACGGACGCGACGCGCACCACATGGCCGAGGCGATCTTCAAAGGGCTGGCAAAAGCGACGGACGCAGCGTGCCAGATCGATCCGCGGGTGACTGGCATCCCGAGCACGAAAGGGATGCTGTAAGCCGCGACATGGTCGCACTGATTGACTACGGCTCGGGCAATGTGCGCAGCGTCTTCAATGCGCTGAAGCAGCATGGCGCGGACGTGCAGCTCACCGCGGACCCCGCCGTGATCGCGCGTGCACAGCGTGTCGTGCTGCCGGGCGTCGGCGCGTTTGCCGACTGCGTGCGCGGGCTCGAGGATCGCGGGCTTTGGAAGGTGATGCAGGGTGTGCTCGGCGACGGGCGCCCGTTCCTCGGCATCTGTGTGGGCTATCAGATGCTTTTCGAGGAGAGCGAGGAATCTCCCGGCGTGCGCGGCTTCGGGTTTTTCCGGGGGAAAGTGCGGCGCTTCTCCACGCCGGGGATGAAGATCCCGCAGATCGGCTGGAACTCGCTTGACCTCGCGCCGCACCCGCTTTGGACCGGATTGCCGGCGAATCCATTCGTGTATTTTGTCCACAGCTATTTTCCGGCGACGGACGACGAGCAGGCGGTCATCGCGCGCTGCACGTATGGCGAGACGTTCGCAGCGGCGGCGGCGCGCGGCAGCGTCGCGGGCGTGCAGTTTCATCCGGAGAAAAGCCAGTCCGTCGGCCTCACGATCCTCCGGAATTTTCTCGGAGCGTAGTCTTCGCAAACAAGCCGCGCGGAACGTTCGTTCTGATCTCGCCGTTGTCGAGGCCGCGAAATCGTCCTCGGATCTGCGCATGTCACGTTCCGATTGAGCGAGTCTCCAAAGCACACTGCGAGAAACGTGGTTCAACCTTCCCGCCTTTTCTTCCCCCTTTTGGCTGGCGCACGATGCGAAGCAATGCCCTCCGCACAAAACGAAGCCTTCTCCCGCGTCCTGATCGACAAGGCACTGGAGTTCAGCGGATGGAATCTTCTCGATCCGCATCAAGTCCGTTTCGAGGTGAGCGACCGCACGGGAAGATCCGATTATGTGCTGAACGGCAAGCGCGCTCCGCTGTGCGTGCTTGAAGCGAAGCGTGAGGACGAAGACGCTTACGACCACAAGGAGCAGGCGCGCGGCTACGCGGAGAATCTGAATGCACCGTTCATCATTCTCTCGAACGGACGCATCCATTACCTCTGGAACTACACGCGCGCGGATCAGGACGCCTACCGCATTGAGCGGCTGCCCTCGCAGGAGGATTTGGAGCGGCTTCGATTGAAAAACCTCCAGCCGCCGCGCCCGCTCACGAGCGAAATCATCGGCCCGGATTATCTCAAACGCTTCAAGCCCGACATCACCGTGCGCCGGTATCAGATCAAGGCGCTCGATGTCGTCGCATCGCTTTTCGACAAGGAGCGGAAGCGGAGCTTCCTGCTCGAAATGGCGACAGGCACGGGCAAGACGCTGCTCTGCGCGGCACTCATCCGCCGCTTCCTCAACACGGGAAATGCGGAGCGCGTCCTCTTCATTGTGGACCGCATCGAACTCGCAAAACAGACGCTCGAAGATTTCGCCATCCACCTCGCGGAGTTCAAACCCGTCCTCTACAAGACCGCTCGCCGCAACCCCGGCGAACTTCTCGGCTCCTCGGTCGTGGTTGCTACGCTGCAATCGCTCATGGTGGATCGCCGCTACCGCGAGGAGTTCACCCCATTCGCATTTGATTTCGTGGTGAGCCGGGAGCAGGTCTTCGAGGCCCTCCGCCAATCCACGCTCGTCCGCCAATCGTTCCTCGCCGCCTGAAAATGACCGAAGCTCCGAAAACCAACGGCTCGAATTTCTTCTCCTCCGGCCTGCACCAGACGGTGGACCAGCTCATGGACATCCTCTACGCGGGCGGCGTGAACAACCCGATGGATTCCATCGAGCAATGTTCCTACCTGCTCTTCCTCCGCCTGCTCACGGAGAAGGACGAAATCCTCGCCAGCCTCGACAAGAAATACGCCCGCATCTTCTCCGCAAATGGGCGCGCTTCGCGTGGGGCAACTTCGTCACCCTCACCGGCGACAATCTTTTCAACGCCGTCCGCGACGCCATCGAGAGCCTGCATGAACTCCCCGGCCTCACCGACACCGGCAGGCTCCTCTTTGGCCGCGCCACGCTGAAAATCTACGACCGCCCCACGCTCCGCGCCATCATCCAGGGCATCCACGGGATGGATTCGGCCGCGCACGACGGCCACGATTTCAAAGGCGACATGTATGAGTATCTCCTCAGCAAGCTCGCCGCCTCCGGCACGAATGGCCAGTTCCGCAGCCCCCGCCACATCATCGGCCTCATCGTCGCGCTCGTGAATCGGCAGCCCGGCCAGCGCATCTGCGATCCCGCGTACGGCACGTATCCCGGCATCCTCTTCGACATCATCTTCGCCAATCCGCCCTTCTCCGGAAAAATTCAGGACGAGAGCATCCTCGCCGACCTCAACTACAATCTGAACACCCGCGCCACCGAGCTGCTCTTCCTCAAATGGATCGTGGACCACCTCGCGCCCGGCGGACGCGCCGGCGTCATCGTCCCGAATGGCGTGCTCTTCGGCTCGACCAACGCCGCCACCGCCCTGCGCGAACTGCTCCTCACCGAGTGCGACCTGCAAGCCGTCATCAGCCTGCCCAGCGGCGTCTTCAAGCCCTACGCGGGCGTCGCCACCGCCGCGCTTATCTTTCAAAAAGGAACGCCCACGCAATCCGTCTGGTTCTACGACATCACCGCCGACGGCTTCAGCCTCGACGACAAGCGCACGCCGATTGAGGCCAGCGACCTCCGGGACGTGCTCGCCAAATGGCCCGCCCGCGAGGAAGGCCCGAACAGCTACCGTGTGCCGATCGAGAAGATTCGCGAAAACGCCTGGAGCCTCGCCGCCGGACGCTACAAGCCCGTGACCACCGAAGC
>JBDSAR010000442.1:0-4115 GCA_039922035.1 Chthoniobacteraceae bacterium | reverse complement strand
TATCTCAAACGCATCCTGAAATCGGACACCTTCGATGAGATCGCCGCGCATCTCGGCCGCGCGAAACCGGTGAAGGCCGAGGCCGTAGCGAAAATTCGCACGCGCCCGAACGCGCTGCTCGGCGACGCGAAACCGGAAATCTCCCTGAAGGTCGCGGTGACTGCGGAAGGCGTGGTGCTCCAGACCGCGGATGATCTCCCGCTCGCGCGACTCACCTCCGCGCACAATCTGAAATGGGCCGCACTGGCAAAGGAAGGTGCGGCGCTCCTGCTGTTTCAGGGCGATGGATGCGTTGCCGAGGAATTCAGGATTGCGCATCCGGAAAACCTAATGTCCTTCGATGCTGGCCATGTCGAAATCGCTCCTCCGGGCACGAAACCGCCGAAGGCGGTAGTCGTTCCAAAGCGGAGGAAGGCATTGCGACCGGGCGATGACCTGTGAAATGCGAAGTGTGGAATCCGGAGCGTGGGGCGCTCTGCTTTCGACATGCTGATCAGGTATTCAAATTCAAAACTCAAAACTCAGAATTCAACATTTCGCATGAATCCCCGCCGCTTCGTCACCGCCGCTGAGAAGGTGGACGTCAGCTCACCCTGGACCATCGAGGAATGGCTCTGCCGCGGCGACATCGTGGACAACAAGCAGCTCATGCTCGTGCGTGCGAACATGGAGCCGGGCCGCTGCCACCCGTTCCACACGCACCCGACGCGCGAGGAGATCATCTTCATCATCTCCGGCCGCGCCGAGCAGTGGGTCGGGAATGAGCATCGCATCCTTGGCCCCGGCGAGATGGCGTTCATCCCGATGGGCGAGCCGCACGGCACTTACAATCCATTCCGCGAGCGCCTTGTCTTTCTCGCGATCCTCTCACCGGCGGATGCCGCGGAACCGGGCATTGTGGATGTCTCGCACGAGGAACCATGGGCCTCGATCCGCGCGGGCTTCCCTCCCTGCACGTAGTTGGAACACGCGCTCCGTCGCGCGTTTCCAGGATGGCCCTTGTGCCGAAGCGTGCGCGGAGTGCCCGCTCCACCTTCTATGGCCTCTCCATGATCTCGTCCCAACTTTTCACACCGATCACCGGCAGCGCGAAACGAAATGCCTCCTCCTGCGCGGGCGTGCCAGCGGCCTTGAAGCAATCGTAGATCGGCCGCTTCGTGTCCGGCGTCGCGATGCTGTCCGGCTTGCGCCGCCACAGCCCGAGGTTCAGTCCGCCTTCGTATTGGTGATCCACGTGGCGGTGCAAGATGAACGCGTCAATGCCCGCGAGCCGTGAGATTTTCTCCCATGCGTAGCAGTAGCCTGCGGCCTGATCGCGGTCGCCTTGCTCCGTGCCTTTCGAGTGAAATCCCTGCTCGCTCAAAATGATGCTGCGCCGACTTTCCCGGAACAGCAGCGGGGGCCGCGCGAAGAATGCATCGAGCTGTTCGAGGTTCTTGAACGTGATCCGCTTCGCGTCGGGCGACTGCGGCGCGGTCTTGTCCAGCCACGTGCGCGGGTCGCCGAGATTTTCGGGATACGGGTGATGCGCGAGATTCCAGCCGTAGTCGCCGCCCATCCGCGCGCACCGTGCGAATTCCTCGATGAGGAAACGCCCCGGCATCGAGCGCCAGTGATCTGCGTCGGGATCGATCGTCCAGAAATGCGTGAGCGACATGTACGCACGCGCGCTCGTGCTCGCGCGCCGCAGCGCGGTATTTGCTAGGCGCATCTCCCGCTCGTATTCGGCGACTGCGACGTTCCGCGGCATGCGGCCGAGATTGTGCCACTGCCAGTGGACGTTCACCTCGTTGCCGACGATGAATCCCACGACGCGCCCGTGCTCATCGCCGGGCCGCGAAAACCAGTCCGCGAGAAACTCGAACGCCGCGCGCCAAAGTCGCGCCCCATCGGGCGTCGAGAGATTCGGCGCGCCGATGCCGTTCACCATTTTCGCATCGCGTGCAGGATGCAGCATGCGCGCATTCAGCGCGGCGTCATGCGACTGGATGCCGAGCACGATGAGATACACACTCACACCCGCATCGCTGAGCTGCTTCACGCCGAGCGAATCGAGATAGCCACGCCGGAACGCGAACGTCTCGCCATCCACCGTCCACGTCGGGCTGCCTGGTTTTTTTTCCGGATCAAAAAGAGCGGGCACGCTCACATTGAGCGTCGCATGGCGGATGCCGAGCGCGAGCGCATCATCCGCCATCTGCACCTGGATTCCCTTCTTGCTGTCCTGCTTTGGAAATTCGCGCGTGTCCTTTGCGATGCCCGCAAATTCCTCCACGTAGCGCACCGCGCCTGCCGGGATGCGACCGCGCACCGCGTGTGGCACGAGTGCGATGAATCCGCTCGGGAGTCGGTCATGCGTGCCGTCGTTTCGTGGAATCACCACCGCTCCTGCGGCATCTCCTTTCCAGATCACGCGCGCACCCGCCGCGTCTGCGAACGTCTGATGCGGCTCGATCTCCGCAATCTCGATCGGACCGGACAGCCCGCGCAGCGCGAGCACGAGTCGCTCATTTTCCGCACGCACCGCCGACACGCCGCGAGCGCCCGCCTCCTCCACGCCCGCGCGGGCGAGCACGCACTCGCCGGAGGTCGCCGGGAAATCCAGCCGCAGCCGCCAGCCCGCGCCCATCGGTGGCAGCGGCACACACACATCGTTCCAGCCTTCGCGCATCGCGAAGTGCGCCGAGTGCGTCTCGCTGTCAGTGTCCTTGGAAAAAAACACCTGGCCCCAGCCGGCCGCAGGGCTGCGCAGCGTCGCGGTGAAAATGAGCTGGCCTGCCGCGGAGTAGTCGCCGCGCGGCCCGTGCATGAACGCATCCCCTCCGGATATTTTCACCACGAGTCCATCGCGCGAGGGTGTGAGATCCGAGATGTCGTGGTCCGCCGCCCAGCCCTGCGCGCCCGCGGCGCCTGTGAAATCAAACGATGGCAGACGTGGTGCGGACACTCCTGTCTGCACGGGCGGCTCCGCGGACAGGAGTGTCCGCGTTACAGCAAGCAGCGCGATGAATAGGCGCCCGAGTGTGGCAGCGCGGTTTGGAAGATTCTTGTGCATCACCGCGGGGTCTCGCATTCAGGCCGCGGAACGTCAAAGCAACGCGCCTGCGCAAACTTTCCCTCGACACCCTTTGCGGTGCGCAGCAACTTTCCGCCGCTTCATGTGCAGCCGTAGCTCAACTGGATAGAGCGTCGGTCTCCGAAGCCGAAGGTTGTGGGTTCGACCCCCGCCGGCTGCACCACCCACGATCAAAATGGGGCGTGCAACTCCATCCCGTGCGCCTCGGCGACACCCCGGCAGGTGACCTTGCCGTCCAGGAGATTCAGGCCGCCGATGAGGTTCGGATCCTTTTTGAATGCGCCGGGGATGCCGTGGTCGGCGATCAGCTCGATGTAGCGGTAAGTCACATTCGTGAGCGCCTGCGTGGCGGTGCGCGCGAATGCGGCGGGCATGTTCGCGACGCAGTAATGCGTCACGTCCTCCTCGACGAAAACGGGATCGTGATGGGTGGTGGCGCGCGAGGTTTCGGCGCAGCCGCCCTGATCGATCGCGATGTCCACGAAGACGCTGCCGGGCTTCATCACGCGCATCATTTCGCGATCAATCAGCTTCGGTGCGCGCGCACCGGGGACGAGCACGGCGCCGATGAGCAGGTCCACCTCGGGGAGCATTTCGAGGATGTGCGCGCGGTTCGAGTAGAGCGTGTGGGCGGTGTGCAGCGTGATGTCGAGGAAGCGCATGCGCTCCACGTCCACGTCGAGAATCGTGACATCCGCGCCGAGGCCCTGCGCCATGCGCGCGGCGTTCACGCCCGCGGTGCCGCCGCCGATGACGACCACTTTTCCCGGCAACACTCCCGGCACGCCGCCGAGCAGCACGCCGCAGCCGCCGAGGTGCTTTTGCAGAAAATAGCCGCCCATGAGCACGCTCATGCGTCCGGCGATTTCGCTCATCGGCTCGAGCAGCGGGAGGCGGCGGTTCACCTCGACGGTCTCGTACGCGATGCCAGTGACGCGCGACGCGAGCAGCGCGTCGGTGAGCTTCTTGCTCGCGGCGAGGTGGAGGTAGGTGAAGAGGATTTGCCCCGCGCGAAGCAGCGGCCATTCGTCTTCGAGCG
>JBDSAR010000441.1:0-26626 GCA_039922035.1 Chthoniobacteraceae bacterium | reverse complement strand
TTCGAGATCACGCCCACGGACGAACTGCGCGACCTGCACGGTGAAATGACGGTGCGGCGCTCGCTGTTTGTGCTCGGGCGGAATGCCGGCGTCCGCAGTACGCCGGGCGATTCCATTTCCTCCGCGCACTGCCCAAACTGCGGCGGCGCGGTGATGACCGACACGTCGAACGCGTGCGAATTCTGCCACACCGTGCTGAACGACGGCGCGCGGCGCTGGGTGTTGCGCGACATTTTTACGAGCGGAACCAAGGAGGATCGCGCGCTGCGTGCCGAGGCCGTCGTGGACTCGAATCGCGAGATGGCGGAGTTCCGCACCGTTGGATCGCCCGCGGCATCCGGCGGCACGGGGGCGCTCGTGTGGATGATCAGCTCCGTCGTTTCCGAAGGCTGCCTGTCGGACGATTCCATCCGCGAGATGCTGCGCGCCGCCGGGAAAAGGAAAGGCCTCGGCGCGGAGAAAGTGGACGCACTGATCCGTTCCGCAGCCGCGGGGCAGATGGAAACGCCGCACCCTGCGAACACCACGCTGGCCCGCGCGTGGCTGCTCGAAATCGCCGTTGCCGCGCACCTCACCGGCGGCCTTTCCAAGCAGGAGGCGAAGCTCATCGAGGCGGTCGGAAAACGCCACAGCCTCACGGCCGCTGATGTGGCCTGCGTGCTGAAGTGCGCTCGCCGCGACGCATTCCAGCAAGCCACGGCACAACTGAAGACCGCGGAGCAGCAGCCGGCCCAAGGCCGGTCCGCGCGATAGCTGCGCGCAGCCCCATGCTTCCCTCGCAGTCGAACGGCGCTACGCTGCCACAATGATTTACCCTTTCGCCCGCTCCCTGCTCGCCGCAGCCTCGTGCTGCGCGGTGACAGCGTGCGCATTTCCGGAACTGCCGAAATGGGCGAAGCGCACGCCAATCCCAAAGGCGGCGCCGATCCGTTTTCCGAAAGGCGATGCCTCGGATGCCCTGAAAGGAAAACGCAAGCAGATCGGCACAATCCTGCTCGTGAATGCGGTGTCGGGATTCGTGCTCATCGAGACGCACGGCTGGGCGCAGCCGGATGCGGGCATGGCGCTCAAGTGCATCCGCGACGGTGCGGATTCCGGCATTTTGATCGTGAGTGGCGAACGGCAGGGCTCGCATGTGATCGCCGACATCACCACGGGCACGCCACGCAAGGGCGATCAGGTCTTCCAGTGATCTTGGGTGAGCGGATAGGAGTGTCCGCGTCACACCGCCGGCTCAATGCGCTCGAAGCGGAACCGCGCATCGTAGCGTCCGCGATTGTGCGCACGGCAGCAACTCAGGCACGCGGAGCCCCGCCGCAGCGGCCGGACGCGCGAGATCGTCGCGGCACAGGATGGGCAGCGGTAATGATGCCGCCGCGCAATCGTGCGACGCTGCAGCGGCAGGTCGTGCGTGCGCTTTTCATCCGGCATGCCGAGGTCCGCGCACGCCCGCCGCCATTCCGCACCGTGCGGCGCGATCCTGCGCCGCCCCGCACGCTCGTGTGCGACCAGGTGCGCGAGTTCGTGCAGCAGCGTGCGGCGGACTTCACCATCGCCAAATTCACGCAGCTTCGGATTCAAGCGCACGAGCGCGCGCCCGGGATAGGCAAGGCCCGCGGTGCTGCGCATCCGCGAATTCCATTCCAGACGCACCCGCTCCGCTAGCGCCGCCGCGCCGACTCCACGCAACAGCGCGCGTGCTTCATCGAGCAGCGGTTCGTGCGGTTCCGTGACGGTCTTCGCAACGACCGGTGCAGCGCTCATTTCGCGCGCAAGTGGACGAGCGCGTTTACCGAAGAGGCCCCTGAGAAAATCGAACTGCATCACCGCACTGTCCACCGTCGCCGCGACGTATGCGAGTAATCTGAACGACCGCGCACTGATATCATCGGTCCCTTGCGGCGCGGAATTTTCCAAAGCAGGCACGGTCCCCGAGATTCACACTCCGCACTCTGCGACAGCGGCCTCGACACCGCCCGCGGGCGCGTTAGCGTTTTCACCCTTCGACTCACAATCAGACATGAACCCCATCACCACTCCAAATCCCCTCACCCGTCGTTCCTTTCTCCACCGTGGCGCTGCCGGCGTCGCCGGTGCCGCACTCGTGAGCGGCTTCCCGCACATCGTGAATGCGCAGGCGGCGAAGGCCATTAAGATCGGCATCGTCGGCTGCGGCGGACGCGGCTCCGGGGCGCTGACGGACTCGATGAATGCGGACAAGAATGTCGTCCTCACGGCAATGGGCGACGTGCATGCGGATCGCCTGGAGACGAGCTTCAAAAATATTTCCAGCTCGCGCCCTGATCAGGTGAAGGTGCCGGAGAATCAGAAGTTCAGCGGCTGGGACGCGATCGACAAGGTGCTCGCGACGGACATTGACATCGTGCTGCTCACGACGCCTCCCGGCTTCCGCCCCGCGCATCTGCACAAGGCGATCAACGCCGGCAAGCACGTCTTCTGCGAGAAGCCGCTCGGCGTGGATGCCCCGGCGATCCGCCACGCGATGGAGGCGGTGAAAAAGGCGAAGGAGAAGAACCTCGCGATCCAGACGGGCTTTTGCTGGCGCTACAATTATGCCGAACGCGCGACGTGGAAAAAGGTCCATGAGGGTTTCATCGGCGACGTGCGCGGCTACTACGGCACGTATCTCACGAACAGCCCGTGGGCACCGCACGAGCGTCAGCCCGACTGGCCCGAACTCGAATACCAGCTCCGCAACTGGCTCTACTACACTTGGCTCAGCGGCGACATCATCGTCGAGCAGGCCGTGCATTCCGTGGACAAAATGAGCTGGGCATTCAAGGACGTGCCGCCTGTGAAATGCACCGCGCTCGGCGGACGCCAGCAGCGCGTCGAGCCGGAGTTCGGCAATGTATATGACCACTTCGCCGTGATGTATGAGTTTCCGAATGGCGGACGCGGCCACATCTACGCGCGCCAGCAGGGCGGCTGCTCAAATGAAAACGCCGACTACATCATCGGCGCGAATGGCACCGGGCAGGTGAACGGCTTCAAGCCGCTGCATGTGCTCGACACGACGGACGGCAAACGCTGGATGTATGAGAAGACCGGCGGCGCGGACGGCGCTTCACCCGGCGAAAAGAACCTCATGTATGTCGAGGAGCACAAGGAACTCATCGAAAGCATCAAGGCCGGCAAGCCCGTGAACATGGGCGACCAGCTCGCGCACAGTTCACTGCTCGCCATCATGGGCCGCCTGAGCGCCTACACCGGCAAGACGATCACGTGGGACGAAGTCCTCGAGTCGAAGGAGACCTGGTCCGCCATTGACGTGAACAAGCTCGACTGGAACTCGAAGATCGAGAAGCCGGAGGTCGCCATGCCCGGCCGCTACAAGCTGCCTGCGTAACCATTTTCACATCCGATTTCAAAAGACTCCGCCGGAGCTCCTGCCCGGCGGAGTTTGTTTTGCACAAAAATCCAGCCGAGCACGCTCATCCGAAAAATCTGCCTGCGGCGGCCAAACAACATCCCTGCCGTCCTCAACTGCGCTCAAGAATACTTGCGAAATCGTGCAGCGGCCATGCCCCGGCGAAGTGAAAATCATTTTCCTGGCAGCCAGCAGTTGACCACCGGCGTAGAGATGCCGAACACTCGCGACTCCAACACGGATTTCATCTCAACCGAACCACGCACAAGCCATGTCCACCGAAGCCAAATGCCCTTTCAACCACTCTGCTGCAACCGGCGGCGGCACGACCAACCACGACTGGTGGCCGAATCGCTTGAAGATCGAACTGCTGCACCAGCATTCCGCGAAGTCCGATCCGATGGGCGGGGAGTTCGACTACGCGGCGGAGTTCAAGAGCCTCGATCTGGCGGCGGTGAAGAGGGATCTCGCGGCGCTGATGACCGACTCGCAGCCCTGGTGGCCGGCGGACTTCGGGCACTACGGCGGGTTGTTCATCCGCATGGCGTGGCACAGCGCGGGTAGCTACCGCACCGGCGATGGCCGCGGCGGCGGCGGGCGCGGGCAGCAGCGCTTTGCTCCGCTCAATAGCTGGCCGGACAATGTGAGCCTCGACAAGGCGCGCAGGCTCCTTTGGCCGATCAAGCAGAAGTATGGCCGCAAGATCTCCTGGGCCGACCTGATGATCCTCACGGGCAACGTCGCGCTCGAGACGATGGGCTTCAAGACGTTCGGTTTTGCCGGCGGACGCACGGACACGTGGGAGCCGGATCAGGACGTTTATTGGGGTCGCGAAACGACGTGGCTCGGCGGCGACATCCGCTACGCGAAGGGCTCGCCCGGCGTCGAAGGTGAAGGCGTGCTCGTGAAGGACGACGACAGCAAATTGCCGCATACCCGCGACCTTGAGAACCCGCTCGCTGCCGTGCAGATGGGCCTCATTTACGTGAACCCCGAAGGGCCGGACGGCAACCCCGACCCGCTCCTTTCGGCGAAGGACATCCGCGAAACTTTCGCCCGCATGGCCATGAACGACGAGGAAACCGTCGCGCTGATCGCGGGCGGCCACACTTTCGGCAAAACCCACGGGGCCGGTCCCTCGGAAAATGTGTCGCACGACCCGGAGGCGGCGGGGATCGAGCAGCAGGGCTTTGGCTGGAAGAACAGCTTCGGCAGCGGGGTCGGCGGCGACGCGATCACCAGCGGCTTGGAAGTCACCTGGACGACCACGCCGACGCAGTGGAGCAACGGCTATTTCGAGAGCCTCTTCGGCTACGAATGGGAACTCACGAAGAGCCCGGCCGGTGCGCAGCAGTGGACGCCGAAGAATGGCGCTGGCGCTGGCACCGTGCCGCACGCGCACGATGCGTCGAAGAAGGTCTCGCCCTCGATGCTCACCACCGACCTCGCGCTGAAGTTCGACCCGATTTACGAAAAGATCTCGCGGCGCTTCTTCGAGCATCCCGATCAGTTCGCCGACGCATTTGCCCGCGCGTGGTTCAAGCTCACGCACCGCGACATGGGACCCCGCGCGCGCTACCTCGGGGCGGAAGTTCCCGCCGAGGAACTCATCTGGCAGGACCCGATCCCGGCGGTGAATCACAAGCTGATCGAGGCTGCGGACATCGCCACTTTGAAAGGCAAAATCCTCACTGCGGGTCTCACGGTCTCGCAGTTGGTTTCCACCGCCTGGGCGTCGGCGTCCACCTTCCGCGGCTCGGACATGCGCGGCGGCGCAAACGGCGCGCGCCTTCGCCTCTCCCCGCAGAAAGACTGGGAAGTCAACCAGCCCGCGCAACTCGCCACCGTGCTCAGCAAGCTCGAAGGCATCCAGGCGGAGTTCAACAAGTCAGCCGCGGGCGGCAAGAAAGTGTCGCTCGCCGACCTCATCGTGCTGGCCGGTTGTGCCGGCGTGGAAAAGGCGGCGAAGAATGCCGGACACAACGTGACGGTTCCCTTCACCGCGGGCCGCATGGATGCCGCGCAGGAGCAGACCGACGTGGAATCCTTCGCCGTGCTCGAGCCCATCGCCGACGGCTTCCGCAATTACCTCAAAGGCAAATACACCGTGCCCGCCGAAGCGCTGCTCATTGACCAGGCGCAACTGCTCACCCTCACCGCGCCCGAAATGACCGTGCTCCTCGGCGGCCTGCGCGTCCTCGGCACCAACGTCGGCGGAGCAAAGCACGGCGTCTTCACCCAGCGCACCGAAGCGCTGACCAACGACTTCTTCGTGAACCTGCTCGACATGGGCACGGAGTGGAAACAGGTCTCGCCCTGCGGCAACGCATTCGCCGGCCTCGACCGCAAAACCGGCGCACCGAAGTGGACCGCCACGCGCGCCGATCTCGTCTTCGGATCGAACTCCATCCTCCGCGCCCTCGCGGAAGTCTATGCCTGTGCCGACAGCGGGAAGAAGTTCGTCACGGACTTCGTCTCCGCCTGGAACAAGGTGATGAACCTGGATCGCTTCGACCTCGTGTGAAACTCTGATTCTTCCCGCATCTTCGCCGTCAGACCGCGCCGCCCGCCTGCGTGTACACGAAAGCGCCCCGGCGGAACCTCCACCGGGGCGCTCTTGGAAACAGTTGAGGTTATTTCGCGTCCGCCTTGCCAGCCATCAGCGGATAGACCACGCCGGCCAGCACTGCACCAACGATGGGCGCGAGCCAGAAGAGCCAGAGTTGCTGAATCGCCCATCCGCCAACGAACAGCGCCGGGCCCGTGCTGCGCGCGGGATTGACGGAAAGATTCGTGACCGGGATGCCGATCAGATGGATGAGCGTGAGCCCGAAACCGATGGCGATCGGCGCGAAGCCCTGCGGAGCGCGCTTGTCCGTCGAGCCGAGGATGATCAGCAGGAAGAAAAAGGTAAGCACCGCCTCGGAGACAAACGCGGCCATCATCGAATAATGGTCGGGCGAATGTTCACCGAAGCCGTTCGAGGCAAAGCCACCCGCCGTGGAAAATCCAGCCTTTCCGCTGGCGATCACATACAGCACACCGGCACCGGCGAGACCACCGAGGACCTGCGCAACGATGTACGGAAAAAGTTCCGAAGCCTTGAAGCGCCCGCCGACGCAAAGCCCGACGGAGACCGCGGGGTTCAAGTGGCAGCCCGAGATGTGACCGATGGCATACGCCATCGTGAGCACCGTGAGACCGAATGCGAGCGATACACCGACGAGTCCGATGCCCAGATTGATGGGAGTGATGCCTTCAGTGGCGAGGAACTTTGCCGCGAGAACGGCACTGCCGCAGCCTCCGAAGACGAGCCAGGCGGTTCCAAAGAATTCAGCGAGTAGTTTGTTTTTCATGAGCCAGCCGTGGTGAATGAATGGTCGGAATTCGTCCAGATTTTTTGTCTGCTCACGCTGACAAAATCGCAACGCTGATCATCCGGCCGCTCCTGAACACGCCGCGCAAATCGCCAGTTTGCTCAGCGGTTGAGCTGATCGATCGCCTTGCGCGCGGCGCGGCGGACGTAATCGTTTCCGTCGGAAAGGAGCGGCGTCAGTTTTTCCACGAGCGGCTTGCCCTTTTTGCCGAGTTTCGCGGCACGCTCGCACGCCCATGCACGCGCCTCGGAGGATTTGATCGCGAGCGCCTGCTCGATCGCGGCAGGATCGCGCACGTGCGCCGCACGCAGGGCTTCGAGCACATACACTCGGTCTTCGCTCTTCGCGAGCATCGCGACGAGCGTGCTGAGCGCGGGCGTGACTTTGTCGGGCTCCTTGTCGCCGATCTGTCCGAGGATTTCCGCGGACGTGCGACGGACGGACACCTGCGCGTCGCGAAGCGCTTCAGTCAGGATGGGCAGCGACTCCGCGCCCGGATGCGCCTTCACGCTCGCACGCAGCGCGGCCGCGCGGATTTCGGCATCCGGATCTTTCAGCGCCGAAGAAAAGAGCGTGAGAGATTCGGAGGTCGCCGAAGTCCCGAGTGCGGTGAGAATCGCCAGCCGGTCTGCCTTTTCCGATTTCGGATAGAGCTGCACGAGCTTCGCCGCCGTGGCCGCATCCGCACCGGTTTTTGCCAGCGAGGAAAGCGACGCACTGCGGGTCGCAGGATCATCGAGACTCGCTGCGAGGCGTTTTGCCAGCGCGGGATCGTTGCTTCCAATCGCACCGGCGGCACGCAGCGCGGCGGCGCGCACGGCGGCGTCCTTGTCGTCGAGCAAAGGCGTGAGCGACGCCGCCAATCCGCGCGCAGTCTGCCCCAGCGCGCCGGCGGCGGTGGCTGCATAAAGTCGCACGATGGGCTCGGAATCGCGCATCGCGGCCTCGATTTTTTTCAAAGTGCCACCCGTGTCCGTCGCCATCGAAACGAGCACGCTGACTGCGGTCGCGCGGACAAATGGATCGCCATCGGTGGTCAGCTTCAGCACCGCGGGCCGGGCTTCGCGCGACTGCTCGCCGAGTTCATTCAGCGCGCCGAGCGCCGCGGTGCGGACGGAGGCCGAGGGTGAACCGAGCGCCTTTTCCAGTTCAGGCAATCCCGCCGCGCCAATTCCCGACAGCAGCCGGATCACCCAGTGCTCGCGGTTCAGCGACGCGCCCGGAACTTTCTCGATCTGCCTCAGCACCTCCGGCACCGCAGGCCCGCCGATTTCCGTGAGCGCCGCGATGAAGGCCGCGCGCTGCGCATCCGCCCGGGCCGCGCCATTCACGAGCGGAGGCAGTGCAGACTTGGCCGCGATGCCAAAGCGCCCGAGCGCAAGCGCCGCACGCTCGACGATCGCGGGATTTGGATCGTTGAGCAGCGCAGCGATGGCGGGGACGACGAATTTTTCCGCGGGCCGGATGAGCAGCAGGCCATTGAGTGCGGCGGAGCGGAGTTGCTCGTCGCCATCGCGAAATGCCTGCACGAGCGGCGGGACGATTTTTTCCTGCGCCAGGCCGAAATGCGGCAGCACTCCGAGAAATGCGATGCGCACATCCTGCTCCTTTTCCGCAGCGAGGCGCGCAAGCAACTCGGATCCCGCGGACGCCGCCGGCCCGCCAATCGCGGCGAGCGCGCGCGCGGAGCCGATGCGCAGTTTCGGATCGGGCCATGAAAGCGATTTCGTGAGCGGCGCGACAGCGTCGGCACCAACGAGGCCGAGTGTGTCGATCACTTCGTTCCGCAACTCCTCATCTCCGTGCCCGAGATTTTCGATGAGCGCAGGAATCGCATCGCGGGCGGGCGCACCCATTCCGCCGAGCGCCTTGGCCGCTCCGAGACGCAGGCCCGTGTCATCCGCCTTCAGCGCTTCGAGGAGCGCGGGACGCGCGACGTCGCCGATGCGCGCGAGCGCGTGCGCGGCGCGCATGAGCTTTTGCGATTTGTCGCGCTGGCGAGAGTCGCTGCCCTTTCGCGAATCGAATGAATCCACCAACTGCGGGATTGCCTCCGCCGCATCGGGGCCGATCGCGGCGATGGCCGCGAGCGCATTGGCCCACACCTGCTTGTCGGAATCTCCGATGGCCGCGATGAGCGCAGGCAGCGCGGGCTTCGCCGCAGGACCGAGTTTTTCGAGCTGATGTCCGGCCTCGCGCCGCGTGTCGCGGTCGGAGGCGCTGAGTTGCGTCGCGAGTTTTGCGACATCGGCGAGAGGTTCCGCTGCGTGGGAAAATAGGATCGAAAAAAGCAAAGCGAGCACCGTCGCGAAAAGGAACGAATCGGATCGTAGCCCGCATTTCCCGCACTCCCAGTGTGCGGCGCGACAGAGTGCGGTGGCCCTGCGGGAGCGCAAAGTAGTCCGGGGCTTTTGCCCGTACGAACCACCTTGCGGGCTACAGCCCCGGACTACTTTGCGCTGCAGCCGCTTCTCCCGTGGCAATCGGTGAGAATTGCGAGGTAGGCGCGTCCGGAAGAACGCGGACGCGGGCTTCCGCCCACGCCTGCGGGCGGGAGCAACGCCGATTTTCAAAAACCAAAAAAACTTGCCCCTGCGCGAGCGCATCGCGCGTCAGCCTTCCAACCCGCGAAGTGTCCCGGTGCTGTCGCCGTGCCGCTGCGCGGGGACCCCGGCCTTGTTCATCATCGCGAGGAGCAGATTGCACATCGGCGTCTCCGAAGGATAGCGCACGTGGCGGCCGGTCATGATCGTGCCGCCGCCGCGGCCTGCGAGGATGAGCGGGAGATTTTCATGCTCGTGACGGTTGCCGTCGGCGAGTGCGGCGCCGTAGAGGAGTTGCGTGTTGTCGAGCACCGTGCCGTCGCCCTCAGGCATGCCTTTGAGCTTGCCGAGGAGATACGCGAACTGCCGCATGTGGAAGCGGTTGATCTCGCGGATTTGCCGGAGGTTGTCCGCGTTGTTCTGGTGATGCGAAAGCTCGTGGTGGCCGCGTGTGATGCTGAGGTTGCGGTAGCTGCGGTTGCTGCCTTCATTTGCGAGCATGCAGGTCGCGATGCGCGTCGTGTCCGTCTGAAAGGCGAGCGCGACCATGTCGAGCATCAGCCGGGCGTGCTCCTCGTAGCTCTCGGGGATCGCCTCGGGCACATCGTAGGCCTCGATGACGCCCGAGTGCTGCACGGCGGCGACACTGCGCTGCGTGGCCTCGACGCGCTCCTCGATCTCGCGCACGGCGGTGAGATACTCGTCGATCTTCTGCCGGTCACTGCCGCCGACTTTTGCGCTGAGCGTGCGCGCGTCCTGGAGGACAAAGTCGAGGATGCTCTTGCGCTGGCGCTCGCGGCGCGCGCTGCCCTCGTTGGCGAGCTTCGGATTCGACGACGCAAAGAGCCGCTCGAAGACGAGGCGCGGATTGACCTCCGCGCCGCTCGGCGTCGTCTCGCTGCGCCAGGAAATGTTGTTCGAGTACGCACACGCGTAACCGCTGTCGCACTTGCCACCCTGCCGCGCAGGTTCGATGCCCAGTTCGACGCTCGGGAAACGCGTCTGCCGCGCGATGGCATCGGCCATCACCTGATCCGCCGACACGCCGCTGCGGATGCGCGTACTCTCGCTCTTCAACGGCTGCGCGCCAGTGAGCCACGTGGATGCCGCACGCGCGTGGTCACCCGCGCCGTCGCCATTCGCGCGACCCTTGTCCTGCGCGAGACCGGTGAGCACGAGCACGTCGTTTTTGTGCGCCTGCAGCGGTTCGAGGATGTAGGGCAGTTGGAAATCCGCCCCGAACTGCTTCGGTGTCCACTCTGTCATGTTCACGCCATTCGGCACGTAGAGGAACGCCGTGCGAATCGGCGCGCGAGTCGCGGTCGCCGCGGCGGCTGCGCCACGCGGGAGCATCGCTTCAAGGAACGGCAGGGCCATCGTGACCCCGAGTCCGTGGAGAAAAGTGCGGCGGCAGAGCGGCTGTACAGTCATGTCGAAATTATCAGTTCGGATCACGTCATAAATTAGACCCTCGTTTCCTCGCGCGCAAAGACAGTCTCGCGCTTTGGTGCTTCACTGGATCAATGTGCGAGTGTGTGCAGGGCGGCGCGATTTTCCCGCCGATCAGGCGGCCGGGGCAGCGAGAGGCGGGGTGAAACCCGGGACTACTTTGGCACGTCGCCCGGCAGTACACTCGGTTCGGAGACCGGCACCAGTGAACCGGACGGGAGCGGCAGATCGGCGGGCTTCGGCGGCTGTGGCGGTGGCGGCGTGAGTTTCAGTGCATCTTCCGGCTTTTCAAAACGTCCGGGATTTTCCAATTGCAGCATCGGCTTTTCATCCGGCGGAGCGGCGCCTTTCGGATCACGATTTTGCGCGATGTCCGCACCGTCGATCAGATGCGGCGCGGAATTGTGCAGCGAGATCAGCCGGAGTTGCAGCGCCGGGATGTTCGCCTGCGGCGTGCCTTGCAAAATCCCGGACGACTCCATCTCGCGGAAGCGCTTTTCGGCATCGTCCCACTTTCCCAGCCGCCGCTCGATCTCGCCGCACAGGAGAGGTAGATCGCGGTTCAGCCGGTCGCCCGCGCCGGATTCCGTCAGCGCAGCGACGTAGTGTTCGCGCGCCTTTTCCAAGAGCCGCTGGCATGCGGCCTCACGATCCTCCACCTGCCAGGATGCACGCAGGTAGCTCTGCGCGATCACGCGGTGCGGCGCCTTCAGGAGCTGCTGCACTTGAGCGAGCGCAAAGTAGGACGGGTTCTTCGACGCGAGCATCTGGAAATCCGGCCCGCGGACGAAGGCCCTGAGCTGCCTGAATGCCTGCGCCTTGGCGGGGTCGTTTGCCTGCGCCAGGATCTGCTCGCTGAAAAGCGGGAAGCGGCACTTGGTGCATTGCGGCAGGGAGGGCGGATCCACGACGTCGCCGATCTGGCGCAGATCGAGGCGGAGGGCGCGCGCACGCCCGGAGCTCTCAATGCGCTGCTCCCAGTGCGTGCCACAAATCGGGCAGAGGAATTCCCGCTCCAGCGAATTCACCGCGCTTGCGACGCACGCGAGCAGCAGCAGCAGGATTACGGAAAAAAAGGACTTCATCGCCGGGATGATGGCGCGGGTTCGTACTGAGGTAAAGTGCGCGCCTTGTTGCGGTGGGAGGGAGGCTCCGCCCACGTTTTTCCGCGCGCAGTGAACGGACGGCAGAGGAAACATGACCGGAGATCACATTTCACCCGCGCGACCGTATGAGAATGCGCCGTTACGTCTGCGGCTTGTCAGGCTCGTCCTTTTTTTCGGGATCGGGCTTCTTCTCGCCGCCAGTGTCGCCCTCGCCTGCGTGGTGTTCTTCACCGGTTTGATGCGGGTCGCGATAGTTGCCATGCTCGTCGTGATATTCGTCATGGTAGCCGTGATGCGGATCCTCATGCGGATACGAAATCGGCTGCTCCTTGTGCTCCTCACGCTCCTTGTGCTCGGCAGCCTTCTCGTGTTTCGCGCGGCGCTTTTCCAGGAACCACACGATCCAGATGCACAGCTCGAACAGCGCCATGATCGGCAGCGCGAAGATGAAGAGCATGAAGATATCCGGCGTCGGCGAGATGATCGCGGCGATGATCAGCGCGATCGCGTAGCCATACATGCGCATCCCTTTCAGCCATGCATAGCTGATGAGACCGATGGCGCTGAGCGTCACGATCACCACCGGCAGCTCGCACACGAGGCCCACGGCGATGCAGAGATGTGTGACGAAGCCGTAGTATTCCTTCATCGTCCAGCTCGGCTTCACGCCGAATCCCGCGGCATCCGAGTGCAGCCACCGCAACGTGGTGGGCAGGACATAGAAGTAGCACAGGAGCACCCCGAGGAGGAAAAGCAGGAAGCCGACAAGGACCGCCGGCAGCACGTGCCGTTTCTCCTTTTTCGTCAGCGCCGGCAGGAGGAATTCAGCGAGAAAGTAGAACAGGATGGGGAACGAGACGACAATCCCCGCATAGAACGAGAGCGTGAAGGACATCGTCACCGACTCGATCGGATTGATGCTGATCAAAGTGCTCTCACTGCCGGTGCCGAGCGCGAGCTTCAGCGGGTAGGCGAGCGATGCGGCGAGCTGCTTCCGGAAACCAAACGAGAGAAACATCGCGGTCCCGAGCGTTCCGACCATCTTGATCAGCATCCAGCGCAGGTCCTCGAGGTGATCGAGGAACGGCTTCACAACATCACCGTCATTGGCGAGCTGCTCGTCGCGCTTTTTGAAAAGGCTTTTTAGAAACCACATGGGCGGCGGAAGATGCTGAGTCGTGCGGCGCGTGGGAAGAGGAATTCCATCGGGAAGTGAACCGCGCCCGGCGTCACACCTTCGCGGAAATTTGCGCGCGAAAGATCAGCGGGGCTTTCCCGATGCCGGCACGACAGGCGCGCGATTCCGGATCGCGGGCGGCTAGAAGCCCATCTTCACGCCGACCTGCCCGTACACCGAGCCGCTCTTGGTCTGGAAATTGTCGCCGACCTTGTGGTAGTCGAAATCGCGGTAGGCCATGTAGCCGGCCTCGAGATCGATCGAGCCTTTGCCGCCGAGCTTCCATGAGGCGCCCGCGCCGGCGCGGACTTCGGTGTAGTCCACCAGCGCGTTGCGGTAGTCCCGGAATCCGGCATTGCCGCCGAAATTTCTGTTCACGCGGAAGGTCGAGGCGATGATCTGCCCGCCCGCGTAGAGCGTAAGGTCGTCGGTGGCCTTGAATTCGATGCGCGGGTTCGGCGGGACGAAATTCAGGGTCCAGCGGTCGGCCATTTTCCAGCGGAAGCCGAGGCCGCCCATCACGGGATTGCTCGCATTCGGGTTGTAATACAGGCCGGCGATCCACTGGAAATCCTTGCTGACGAGGTACGACGCCCCGAGGATCACGGGGACGTTGAAATCGCCCGAATTGAAGCCGCGATCATCCCCATAGAAGCCGGGCTGGGCTTCGAGGCGGATCAGGACGTCGCCGATTTTCAGGTCGAGTCCGGCGACGAGATTCACCGATTGGAGCGCGCCGGGGATGAGTCCCGGACCTGCGAAGCCGAAGTCATACCGGTCGTAGCCCACGCCGAAGCGAAGGACGGCCTTGTCCGGAGCGGCGTAGGAGATGACGGCTTGAACGTGAGTGTTTTGCTCGGAAACGTCAGCGTTGCGCGAGGGACTCACATTGCTGCGCGCCGGTGCGCTGGCGTTATAGCTGGCCTCGAAGTCGTAGCTGAGCACGGCGGAACTGCTGCTCTGCGCGGGCGCGGGCTCGCGGAGGATCTGGCCCGCAGGCAGGGATGCGGCTGTGCCGAGGAAAAGCGACGTGAGAATGAAGGATGGTTTCATGATTTTTGGAGACTGGCTTTGGGTGATCAGCGCTGCGAGGAAATATCCTTCACCATTGCGATGATGTTTTTCTGAAGTTCCTTCCGCATTGCGACGGACGAGCCGGAACGCTCGATGCCGTGCAGTTCGCCGAGTTGGCTGGAGGCGAGCATGTCGCCGCGCCACACGAGCGTCGCCGGTTTCCCGTCAATCTGCACAGGCCACATCTGGGCGAAGCTGAGCAGCACGTAGAAGCCGTCGCTCGAATAAAACTGCACGGTGCCGCTCTGGATACTCTCGCCCAGGGTGTGGGTGTAAGTCGCGCCGAGCGAAAGTGCCGCGCGGCCCTCCACATCGAAAAGCTCATAGTAAAGCGACGGGCTCCCGCCGCCACCGCCCGTCATCATGCCGGCGAGCGCGGAGAATTGCTTGCGAATGGACGGGCACTCACTGAGCAACGCTGCGGCCTCGCCTGCCGGACGCACGGACCCGCCGCGACCGAAGTAAGCCGGCTGGCCCGCGAGCCCGCCCGAGAGGAATGCACTCGCCCGGGAATGCAACAGCCCGCTCCAGAATGCGGCGACGCCGGCAGGCATCCCCTTCCCGCCGGACTCGAATCTGCCCGCTCCCTTCGCCTCCGCCGCACTCATCTGCAGTTCGGGGCGCTCAGGATTCAGTTTCTCCGTTGCGGCGGCAAATTTTGAAACGGAGGAATTGTTCGGCGCGGATGCGATGCGCTGGAAATCCTGCGCGGACGGACGGCGCGGCAGATCCATGTGCTGGTAAACCTTCAGCTCCGAATGCCGCGTGCCATCCCATTTTTGCTGCGCGTCATTCGCCTTGGCGACCGTCATTGGCACCACGAAAAGCGACTCCACCTCGAGCCCGCGGGCAAATTTCATCGTCGGTCCGCTCGCTGCGATCACATCGCCCTTCGCAAGCTTCTTCATGTCCACCTCCTTGAAGACCGAGAAGGACGTGATTTCCGCGACAGGATCGGCCATGAGGCGCGAAGCGGTGACGGCGACTGAAACTACAAGCGGGAGAATCGGAAAATGGCGCATGACTGGGTTGGGTAGGACGGGTGCGAACCGGAATCGAGGTAAGGAGCGAATGCGCGAATGTCAACGAACTGCGACGGGTGCCAGTCCTCCGAGTTGGTCCCGGAATCTAGAACCACGACGGGAGTCCGCGGCTCGCGAAATTCGATCATGGAAAATATTCGGCTCCGAATGCACATCCTCGGAATCGTCCCTCGCCGCACATTGGATGTAACTTTTTTTGCGGAAGCATGAAGGCGGCGGCCACGTCCGCCGCACAACTTTAGCCACCACCACCCGGAGTTGCAGGAAGAAAGCCGCCGCCCGCCGATTCTGAGCGAGCATGTTGCGGTTTTGATTCGTTCTGCTAAGCCTGCGCGTCCATGCCGGATCCGATCATCGTCCTTGAAAATCTTCGCAAAGCCTACGGCACGACGATCGCAGCGAATGATCTGAACCTTGCCATCCCGCGCGGGGAGATTTTCGGCTTCCTCGGCGCGAACGGCGCGGGCAAGACGACGACCATCCGCATGCTCTGCGGCCTCACGCGGCCGACGTCGGGCCACGGGTTCATTGATGGCCTCGACGTGTGGACGGACCGCTACAAAATCCGATCGAAGTTCGGTTACGTGGCGCAAAAATTCAGCCTTTACCCGGATCTCAGCGTCACGGAGAACCTCGCATTTTTCGGCGGCGCATTCCGCGTGCCGCGCGCGGAACTCGGCGCGCGGATCGAGACGCTGCTCACGCAAATGGACCTCGTCGGCAAGCGGGACGAAATGGCCGGCCAGCTCTCCGGCGGCATGAAGCAACTCCTCGCGCTCGCGTGCGCGCTCGTCCACTCGCCGCCGCTCCTTTTCCTCGACGAGCCGACGAGCGGCCTCGACCCCGTGCATCGTCAGCAGCTCTGGAATCTCCTCTACGAACTCGGCACCGGCGGCACGACGATCTTCGTCACCACGCACTACATGGATGAGGCCGAGCGCTGCACCGAGGTCGGCTTCGTGAGCGAGGGCCGCCTCCTCGCGAAGGAATCGCCGCGCAAGCTGAAGGCGTCCTTCAAATCGAAGCTGCTCGAAATCGATGTCGATCCCGTGATGCCCGCGCTCGCCGCGCTGCGCACCGCACCCGGCGTGCTCGACGCCACGCTGCGCAGCGGCCACGCGCGCATCTACGCCGAGGAGCCCGAGCGCCTGCTCGCCGAATGGCAGCGCGAATGGCCTTTCCCTGACCTGAAATGGATCGGCCATGAATGGGTGGAGCCGGACATGGAGGACGTCTTCAAGGCGTGGTCACAGGGCTACACCGCACTGCTCGACCGCACCGCCCAATGAACATCCGCGAAACTTGGAACGCCATTGCCAGCGTGGCACTGAAGGAGTTCCTCCACGTGTGGCGCGACAAGCGCATCCTCGCGCTCATCATCATCCTGCCGCCGTTTTTCACGCTGCTCTTCGGCTACGCCTTCGAGGCCACGGAACTCACCGGCGTGCATGCGACATTCATCGATCGCGATCAGACGGAGCAGAGCGCGAAGCTCTCTGAATTGCTCGGAAAGAAGAAAACGTTCGCGTGGAAAAAGACGAAGGACACCGGCGCCGAACCGGACTTGCTCCGTCTCGGAGTCAGCGTGGCGCTGGTGGTTCCGAAGGACTGGACCAGCACGCTCGAGGCCGGCAGCCCGAT
The DNA here is from genome assembly GCA_039922035.1 of Chthoniobacteraceae bacterium. Lineage (GTDB taxonomy): Bacteria > Verrucomicrobiota > Verrucomicrobiia > Chthoniobacterales > Chthoniobacteraceae > SXWH01. The sequence continues at coordinate 9,825 of JBDSAR010000441.1, read as the reverse complement.
GCCTTTGCAGCTTTTCCTCGACGGCACCGATGCCACTTCCGCCGAGGAACTGGAAGGGCGCCTGCGCGAATTGTTCGGTGACTTTCAGAGCCTGGACGCGGTGCAGGAACTCACGGTGAAACCGCTGCTCGAAGAACTGCCATCCGAGGTCTTCGACGCCCTGAAAACAATGAAGCCGGAGGGCCGTGAAAAGCTGCAGGTGGAGTTCAAAAAGCTCGTCAAGCCATGGCAGCCGGACACACGCATCCTCTACAATCCAGGGCTGCGGTTCATTGACTACGTCACGCCCGGCATCATCGGCCTCATCCTGCAGCTCCTCACCGTCACACTCATGGCCTGCACGATCGCGCGCGAACGCGAGGCCGGCACGCTCGCGCAGCTCATCGTCACGCCGCTGCGCCGCATGGAGATCGTGATCGGCAAAGTCGTGCCCTACCTCGGCATCTCGATGTTCCTCATCGGCATCACGATCGGCGTCGCGCATTTCCACTTCGGCGTGCAATTCCGCCAGCCGCTCATGCTCGGCCTCATCTGCCTGCTCTTCCTGCTCTGCTCGCTCGGCTCGGGCCTGCTCATCTCCGCGTTCTGCCACACGCAGACGCAGGCGATCCAATTCGCCGTCTTCTACCTGCTCCCGGTCTTCCCGCTCTCCGGCGCGTTCGCGCCCATCGAGCGCCTGCCCGATGGCGTGCGCCTCGTCTCGGATGTCTTTCCGCTCACCCATTTCTGCGAAGCCTTCCGCATGGCGAGCCTGCGCAATGCGGACATCTCATTCTTCGCCGGCGATCTGCTTTTCCTCGCCGTCGGCGCGGTCGTGACGTGCGGCGGTGCCGCCTGGATCCTCAGCCGCACGGATGCGTAAATGTAGGCGAGGTCTCCAACCTCGCACGCCAGGTTGGTGCAGAGCGCGGCGCGAATGGAGCGCCGTCCGTCACGGCGGCCACGACGGCACCACGCACAGCGTCATTTCCGTCCCGCATTCTCGCGAACACACAAGTGTCGGAGAAATTTGGGCCTTCGGCGCATGGACGTGGCCGGCGGGACGCACGGCGCTCCGCGCTCGCGCCTACGGCAGCAACCCCATCGCGACCATGCGTGCGAAAGCACTCAGCGTGTTCGCATCGCAGATTTCGCCAGAGGCGATCATCGCGCTCAGTTCATCCGTTGAAAATGCGCGGCACTCGGTGATGGATTCCGCCGCATCCGGCCTCGCACCACCGGCAGCGGGAACGACCGGACGCGCGAGCATGAGATGGCTGTGCTCATCCGTGAATCCGCAGCTCGGGAAAAAGTGCCCGAGCGGAATCACCTCGCCGCCGGGCACGAGTTCGTAGCCCGCCTCCTCATTGAGTTCGCGCAGGCCGGTCGCACGAATCGAATCCGGCTCGGATGTGTCGTCAATCTGCCCCGCGGGAAATTCCCAGATCGTCGCGCGGATCGGCACACGCTCCTGCCGCACAAGGATGAAGCGGCCGTCCGCAGTCATCGGCACGACGACCACCGCGCCTTTGCGATGCACGATCGTCCACGGAAAGGGTTCCGGGCGTGTCGGCGATGTCACGGTTGCGCGGTGAACCTCCACATGCGGATTTGCAAACTGCACCTCGCTCGAAACGACACTCCAGCCGTCGCCGTTTTGAATGAAGCGGTGAAAATTTTCCATGACGGCTACGAGAGTGCTTTCTTCCAACGCGCAAGCTGCGCGGCGACGTTGCGCGGCGACGGTGCGCCGATCCCCTTCCGCGCGGCCATCGCGGTGCCGAGGTCGAAGCACTTGAACACGTCCTTTTCAAACGCGGGCGAAAGTGCGCGCCAATCGGCGAGCGTGAGCTGCGGCAGATCGCAGCCGCGCTGTGTGCAGAGCGCGACGGCCTTGCCGACGACTTCGTGCGCCATGCGGAACGGGACGCCGCGATTCACGAGATAGTCCGCGACATCCGTCGCGAGCAGCATCGGGTCCGCGACGGCGGCGGCGCATGCGGCGGCGTTCACCTTCGTGCCGTCGAGCATGCCGGCGAACACGGCGAGCACGGCCTTTACGGTGTCCACGCTGTCGAAGACCGGTTCCTTGTCCTCCTGCATGTCGCGGTTGTAGGTCATCGGCAGACCTTTCAGCGTCGTGAGCAGCGAGACGAGATTGCCGATGACGCGGCCTGTCTTGCCGCGCGTGAGTTCGGCGACGTCGGGGTTTTTTTTCTGCGGCATGAGCGACGAGCCGGTCGTATAGGCATCGCTAATCGTGATGAACTTGAACTCGCTCGAAGCCCACAGGATCACGTCCTCGCTCAGCCGCGAAAGATGCGTCGCCACGAGTGCGAGCGCGGCGAGCAGCTCCACGGCGAAGTCGCGGTCGCTCACGGCGTCCATCGAGTTTTGCGTGACGGCGGGGAAATCGAGGAGCTTCGCGACGAGCTGGCGGTCGAGCACGATCGTCGAGCCCGCGATGGCACCACTGCCGAGCGGCAGGACGTTGATGCGCTTGCGGCAATCCGCGACGCGACCGATGTCACGATCCAGCATCTCGACGTACGCGAGCAAATGATGCGCAAAGAAAACCGGCTGCGCCCGCTGGAGGTGCGTGTAGCCGGGGATGATCACATCGCGATTTCGCTCTGCGAAGCCGACGAGCGAACGCTGCAAGTCGCGCAGCAGTTCCGAAATCGCATCACACTCGTCGCGCAGATAAAGCCGCACATCGAGCGCGACCTGATCGTTCCGCGAGCGCGCGGTGTGCAGCTTCGCGCCGGCGTCACCGATGCGCTTCGTCAGCTCGGCCTCGATGTTCATGTGGATGTCCTCCAGCTCCGTCTTGAACTTGAACTTCCCCGCCGCGATCTCCCCGCCGATCCCGCGCAGGCCCGCGACGATCTGTGCACGTTCCCTTTTGGAAATCAGCCCCGCCTTTTCCAGCGCCGCGCTGTGCGCGATCGAGCCCTCGATATCATGCCGCCACAGTCGCCAGTCGAAGCTGATGCTCTCGCTGAACGACTGGAGCAGTGCGGCGGTTTGTTCTTTGAATCGGCCTTTCCACATAGGGCACGGAGCATTCCGCACGCGTCCCGCCGGTGCAAGGACGCGCTGCTATTCCTCGGGGAGAAAGCGGATGCGCTTGTTGATGTCCGTGTTGATCGAGTGGTACGGCTGCGTGAGGTTGCCCGTGGCGAAAAGTGTCTGCCGCGTGTGCTCCATGTCGTCGTTGCCAATGGCGTTCGTGAAAATCGGCATCAGGTATTCGATGCCGAGCTTGGAGGGCTTCAGTTGCTTCGCGTCATAGAGCGCAGGATGCATCTGGCGCGCGTGGATGAGACCCCAGCGGTCGCGGAAGCGGTTCGCATCGTAGCCCTCGACGTTGAAGCCCTTCGCCTTGCTGTATTGGAGCACGGAGACGGAATTATTGCGCCCGTCCTTGAGCAGTTCGACGGCTTTCGCCCCGAGCTGCGCGGCATAGAAACGGTCGAACAAAATCGGGCGTCCACCGCGCTGCGTGTGGCCGACTTTGCGGGTGAAGACCGCCTCGCGCGCAGACTCGCCGCGGCGGTAGTTCTGAAAGTATTTGTCGCCGAGCATCTGGATCAATTTCGCGCGCAGCGCCTCAGCCGCACCGCTCAGTGCGACGTTGCCGGCGGGATCGGTGGTCTTGGTCTCCGCGCCGAGTTCGTTGCCCTGCGCATCCACGATTCCCTCGCCGCAGACGATGACGACATTTTTCTGCAAATCGTAGATGTGCTTCACGCGATCCGCGAGGTGATCGAGATCGAGCGGCACTTCCGGCACGAGCACGATGTCCGGCCGGCCATACGATGAGCCGAGCGCGATGTATCCGGAGTGACGCCCCATTACCTCGACGATGGCGATGCGGCGGTGACTTTCCGCCGTCGTGCGCAGGCGCTCGACGCCGCTTGCGGAGACGAACACCGCCGTCGCGTAGCCGGGCGTCACGTAATTCACCATGTGCTCGAGATCGAGTTCCGTCTGCGATTCCGTGCGGCGGTAGCGTACGCCGCCCTTCACCGAGGGGTCGTTCGATCGGATCCATTCGTCCGGCTCGCTCGGGTAGTTCAGGCCGAGATCGTTATCAATCGTCTTCGGCGCGAGCACCGTCGGCAAGCGCTCGGCGAGCGGTTGCAGACCGTTTAGCGTCCCGTCGCCGCCGACGCAGATGAGCCCCTCGATGCCGAGCCGGTGCAGGCGCGAGATTACGATGTCGAGCTGCGCCTTGTCGTTCGGGTCCACAAAGTCGCGCGACGAGCCGATGAGCGTCCCGCCCATGGTGGGATCGATCTCCGGGATTTCCTGGAAGAGCGGATTGAGATGCACGTGCGGCACCTTCGGGTTGAAGAGGCTGTTGAAGCCCTTCATGAGGCCGAAGACCTCGATGCGAAGCTGGTTTGCGCGGACGATTGCGCCGTGGATGGTTGCGTTCAGGGCGGGCGTGTCGCCACCCGCGGTGAGAATTCCGATTCGTTTCATAATTCAACGGTTGCCTTCAATCGGGCAGACAGCAACGGCACGCGCCCTGCGGAGTCAAGCCTGCGCGTGTGACGGCGGACCGCGCGCAGTACTTCCTGTGCATCGCGATCCGGTTGGTGTTCATGGTGCGTCTCGCCGTGCCTTCCATTTTCACCAATCATCCGCGCCCGGAAAAATCCCCATGATGCCGCCCTCCGAAATCCTCGGCCTCGCCGCGGCGGCAGCCGTCGCGGGCGCCATCAATGCCGTCGCGGGCGGCGGGACGCTGCTCACTTTTCCTGTGCTGATTTTCTTCGGCACCGGCGCGGTGATCGCAAATGCGACGAGCACGCTCGCGCTCGTGATCGGCACCGCGGGGAGCATCTTCGGATTCCGACGCCAGGCGGGTGCAGTGCGGCCCTGGCTCGTGCGGTTTGTGCCCGTGAGTGTGCTCGGCGGGATGATCGGCAGCGTGCTGCTCACGCGCACCGGCGAGAGCATTTTTGCGAAGCTCGTGCCATTCCTCATCCTGTTCGCGACGGTGCTTTTTCTCGCGCAAAATGCCTTCCGGCGTTTCGCGGGCTTTGCGGAAAAGTCGCCGGCGGAACCGCACCATCGCGGGGTGTGGATCGCGATCGTGTTCCAGTTCGCGGTCGCGGTGTACGGCGGCTACTTTGGCGCGGGCATCGGCATCCTCATGCTCGCGTCGCTCGGCTTTCTCGGGCTGCGCGACATCCACGAGATGAATGCACTGAAGAACATCCTCGGCTCGCTCATCAATGTCGTCGCCGCGGCGTGGTTCGTCTGGTCCGGGCTCATTGACTGGCCGAAGGCCGGCGTGATGAGCGTCGGCGCGCTCGGCGGATATTACTTGGGCGCGCATTTTTCGCAGCGCCTCCCGCAACCGGCCGTGCGCAGGCTGGTGACGGCGATCGGGCTCACGATCTCCGCGATCATGTTTTACCGTCAGTTCCGCTGACGCGGGCCCGAACGACGCAAGGACTTTTCCAAGAACCCGAACTTTTCCGCCCGCCCGCTTGTGCGCGAGGCGGTGCGGGCTTCATTCTGAAGCGTGTCACTCACCTCGATGGTCGTGGATTTCAACAGCTACTTCGCCTCGGTGGAGCAGCAGGAGCAGCCCGCGCTGCGCGGGCGGCCCGTGGCGGTGGTGCCGATGATGGCGGACACGACGTGCGCCATCGCGGCGAGCTACGAAGCGAAGCACTTCGGAGTGAAGACTGGCACGCTGGTGCGCGAGGCGAAGCGCATGTGCCCCGGCCTCGTGCTCGTCGAGGCGCGGCACGAAATCTACGTGCGCTACCATCACGAACTCATCAAGGCCGTGGACTCATGCATGCATGTGGAAAAGGTCCTCTCGATCGACGAGATGCTGTGCCCGCTCACGGGACGCTGGCGCGAAAAGGACGAGGCCATCGCGCTTGCGCACAAAATCAAGAAGGCGATCGCCGCGCAGGTCGGCGAGTGCATGCGCTGCTCGATCGGCATCGCGCCGAATCCGTTCCTCGCGAAGACGGCCTCCGACATGCAGAAGCCTGACGGCCTCGTGGTGATCGAAAAACACGAGCTGCCGCACATTTTGCACGGGCTGAAACTGCGCGACCTGTGCGGCATCGGCGAGGCGATGGAGGAGCGGCTGCACGCGGCGCGCATTTTCACCGTCGAGGAACTCTGCGCCGCGCCGAAGCTCGTGCTGCACGGCGCGTGGGGCGGCGTGCAGGGTGCGCGCTTTTACGAGGAGCTGCGCGGGAATATGGTGCCGCGGCTGGAGACTTCGCATAGCACAGTCGGCCATTCGCATGTGCTCGCGCCCGCGGAGCGCACGCATGCGGCGGCCTTCGCGGTGCTCCACCGGCTGCTGCAAAAGACGGCGATGCGCCTGCGGCACATGGGCTATCTTGCCGGTGCGCTCTCCGCGTCAATGAAGCACATGCACCGCGCGCGCTGGAACGACGAGCTGGCGTTCACGGAGACGGATGACACGCTGGATTTCACGCACGCACTGCGGACCATGTGGGCGCGCCGCCCGGCCACCGATGCGACTCCGCTCGCCGTGAGCGTGAACCTTTTCCACCTCATCGAGCGCACGCAGGCGACGCCTTCACTTTTCCCCGAGGCAAAGGATCGCACGAAGCTGAACCGCGCCGTGGATGCGCTGAACCAGCGGTTCGGAAAACGCAGCGCCTACTTTGCCGGAGCGCACGGGGCGCTGAAATCCGCACCGATGCGGATCGCATTCAACCATGTGCCGGATCTGAAGACGGAGAGTGACGCGTGAATGCCGAACCTGGCAGCTTGGCTACCTGCCAAGGCCGATAACTCCCCGATTGTCACCCGGAGTAGGGATGAGGGGCGGCTCGCGCTCGATGGTCGGCATCGTGCCATCCGGCGGATCGAGCGGCGTGATCGTGAGCTTCATTTCCTTCCCGTCGCGCAATACTCGCACGGCGAGCGACTCGGTGGCGGTGACGAAGAATGCGGAATTGTGAACGTCCTCGGGGTTCGTGATTTTCCGCGGGCCGATCTGCAGCAGAATGTCGCCCGGGCGGATGCCGCCGGTGAATGCGGGAGAATCCTCGCGCAGCTTCAGAATGCGCGCGGTGCTTCCGCCTTCCGGCAGGTCGGTGGGCCGCACTTCCACTCCCACCCACCCCTGCCGGATGCGGCCGTAGGCGCGGAAGTCGTGGAGGATTTTTTCCGCGGCCTCAATGGGCAGCGCGAAGATGCCACTGTTTTCCTCGACGGTGCTGATGAGGATGCCGACCGCCTCGCCGCGCAGATTCAGCACGGGCGAACCGCCCTGGCCGCGCTGGACCGGCACATTTGCGCGGATGTGCCGCGTGGCAAACCAGCGTTCGTCGTCCGTGCCCGCGCGGATTTTCAGATCAAATCCCGCGACGAGTCCCTCACTGGGCGAGAGAGGGAGATCGAGCGGGAAGCCGACGGTCATCACGCGCGAGGCCACGGCAAGCTCGGTGGATTTTCCGAATTTCAAAAACCGCACGGGGCGCTCGGCTGCGATCTTCAGCACGGCGATCCCGGCTCGTGCATCCGCGACGAGACGCATCGCGGGATAGCGCTGATCGCCGACTGCGACGGTGATGTCCTGGGCGGCGCCGCCGACGCTGTAGCTGGTGAGCAGCGTGCCGTCGGCATCAATGAAAAATCCCGTGCCTCGAAGGTGACCGTGCTCGTCGTCCCCCTCGACGCGGCAGACGGCGTCGCCAGTCTTCAGGAAGACTTCACGCGGCGAAAGCGACTCGGCCTGCGCGGTCTTTGCCGGCACGGCTACACGTGCCGGTTCTGCGCCACGCGATTGCGCGACGGCGCCGATCACCAATGCCGCGAGGCTAGAAGCTATGAGTCGTTTCATAGCTGACCGGTTGCGCATCAATGATGAACCGGACGGGTGCGGACGGGTCGCGCTGGATGCGCTGGGGTTGTTGCACTGGCACCTGCTGTGCGCCAGCGGGCTGGAGAGTGATATTCTTCGCCGATGCCTGCAGGTTGCCGACTTCACCGATGCGCGCGACCTGCGTCGAATTCACAACGCGCTCGGGAATGGCGATGCGGATCGCGGCGATGCCGACGACGAGCACCGCGGCCATCGAACCGGCGTGCCGCCAGTCCACGTGCAGCGGTGCGAAGAATGCGCGGATGCGCTCAATGGCGATCTGCCATGCGGGACGGCGCAGCATTTCCTCGCGCTGGCGGCGGTGGACGCGATCAAGAAGATTTTCAAAGTAGCCTGCGGGCGGTTGCTCGTGGCGCTTGAGGCGCAGGAGGGCCTGGAGTTGGGTTTCGGTGAGCTGTTGATTTTCCATGGCTATGCGGAGTGTGAGTTTGAATGGACGGGCGCGAACTCGGAGAGCCACGCCTGGAGCTGCTTGTGTGCGTAAAAGAGTCGCGAGCGCACGGTGCCCTCGCTGATGCGGAGAATTTTCGCGATGTCCGCGTGCGGCATCCCCTGGATGTCGAACATCGTGACGACTGCGCGGTGGTCGGGCGTGAGCTGCTGGATGGCCTCGTTGATTTTCTTCTGCAGCTCGCCGAGATCCGCGTCGCGCACGGGTGTGCTCGCGGCCTGCAGCTCGGTGAATTCCTTGTCCTGCAAAATCCCGTTGTCGAGATCGTCGAGGCTCATCGTCCAGCGACGGCCGCGCTTTTTCAGGAAATTGATCGTGGTATTCGCCGCGATGGAATGCACCCACGTGTAAAATTGCGACTGTCCGCGGAAGCCGCCGATGCTGCGATACACCTTCGCCCACACGTCCTGCAGCAGGTCGTCCGTGTCGTCGTGGTTCGCCGTCATGTTATACACCAGCGCGTAGAGCCGCGGGCTGTGCTTCACGAGCAGCGCGTCAAATGCAGCCGAGTCGCCGGTCTGTGCCCGGGCGACTAGCTGTTCATCTTCACGGCGGCTCTGCTCCTGTTCATCCATTTCGCGTGCAGACCTTCTACCGGCCAGCGCGGCAGCGGGGAAGGCTGATTCGGCTGGAAGTGGCGAGGACACCAAAGGGAACAATGGCAGTGCGATGTCAGTCATTTAGTCACGGCGACGGCCCGGACTTCGGGGGCGCCAAAACTGTATACGAGGAGAAAATGCATGCTCAAACTGAAAGCTGCGATGAGAAAAGGTGTCATTTTTCGGCGACGATAATCCGTGCGTTGTTTCTCAGACAACCCACCTGCTGGGTCGTTCAAACAAATTTCCCCACCGATCCGGACAGAAACCGCACAGCGCGGACAATTTGAGGACACGCAAACGATGCGACATCACGCCGCTCGTGCAGTCGACCCGCAATCGCGCTCGCCAATGTGCCGCATCGCCTCCACCTTCCGCGTCCAATGCCCCGCACCGTCGCAATCGTCGGCCGACCGAATGTCGGCAAGTCCGCTCTCTTCAACCGTCTTGCCGGGAGAAAAATCGCGATCGTGCATGATCAGCCGGGCGTCACGCGCGACCGCATCTCCGCAAACTGCAAACTCGGCAGCGCGCCGTTCACGGTCATGGATACCGGCGGCATCGGCGCGGATGTGGACATGTCCTTCACCGAGCAGGTGCATACCGAGGTGGACATCGCGATCGAGACGAGCGACGTGCTCGTCTTCGTCGTGGACGGGCAGGAAGGGCTCACGGGGATTGACGGCGACATCGCGAAAAAGCTCCGTCGCGCGCGCAAGCCGATCATTTTGGTCGTGAACAAAATTGATCACGCGAAGCACGGGCAGTATGCGAATGAATTCACCAAGCTCGGCTTCGAGCGCCTGCTCACGATCAGCGCCGAGCACGATCTCGGGACGACACGACTCGTGGAGGAAATCGAGGAACTGCTCCCGCCGCACGTCCCTGCCGAG
>JBDSAR010000440.1:0-4661 GCA_039922035.1 Chthoniobacteraceae bacterium | reverse complement strand
TGCGGCACCGCGGGTGCCCGCCCTCTCGAACACGCCGGTCAGCCTGAGATGAACGGTGCCATCGTGCAGCTCGAGGAGGCGAAGCACGCGCGGCATCCGGTCGAGCATCTCGAAAAGGCGAAGCACGATCTCGAGGCTGCGAAGCACAACAAGCACGGCGAGCGCGTCGAGGCGATCCATCACGTGGAGGAAGCCATCGCCGCCGCGCACAAGCACAGCCACAAGGCGATGGAAGCGCACATTGATGCCGCCATTCGCGACGTGCGCGAGGGTAAGCACGCCGCCCGCAGGTAGCCGCGGCCTTCCGGTCCCGGAAGGGCGTGCTGCCTTACCTGCCGTGCGATGCCTCGATCGCCATCGCGGTATTCGGATCGAGCTGGCTGGTCGTCACCTCTGCGTGCATCCCGGCCTTCAAATCCGCCGCGCCCGCCTTCACGCCATCCAGATGGATCTGCGTCAGGGCGGAAATCTTGTAGGTCCGGGAAATCTTCGCCGCAGTCACGGAGATGGACTTCGCGGAGACGGCCGTGATTTTCGGGCTCGATGCGTCCGCCTTGTTGTATTTTACGCCTTTCGCCGGAGCGGAGTTCAGCGTCACGATTGATAGCAGGCAGAGGATGAGAAAGTGTTTCATTGGTTTTTTTCGGGTTTTGGTTTCATCGTTTCATACCGTGCTGATCCGGTTTCGCGAGAATGGCAGAGGCGAATGATTTGGAAGCCATGAAACCAGGACGAATCGCCGGATTTCCTGCTTCCAAATTCAACCACGACTCTGCAGCACGGGTTTAAGCGTCTTTCTTCCGAAAGCCGCAATCCGGCTCCCGGTCGTCCGGCTCAGTTCTTCGGGGCCGCATGGGCCTTGATCGAGAGCAGGAGGTTCGGGTTGATCTTGCTTGCATCCACCTCGGCGGACATGCCGGGCCTGAGTTCCGTCGAGCGCGCGCGCTTTCCGTCAATGTCAATCTGAGTCTCGTTCGACATCTTGTAGCTTGTGCTCGTCTTGGAATACTCAAGCGTGATCGAGTCTCCGGAGACCATGGTGATTTTCGAGCCGGAGGCGTTTATTTTTTCCGGCACAGGCGTCGGCTTCTTGCTGGGTCTAAGGGGCTTGGCCGACGCGGTGTCCGGCGAAAGAAGTGCAAGGGCGAGAGCGGCGGTAATGGTGGCGAGGAGGAGGGTTTTCATACGATTTCGCAGATTTCATAGCACGGATTCCAGGCCTTGGGACAGCGCAAACAGGGGCACAGCCACCGATTGTGTCCGGCGATCTCCGGCCCATCCAGGAAAGCTCACCTGCGTGTAAAATCGAGAGCCTGCTGGCCCGGTAGCGCGCCCTCCGCGGCGCTTCAGCCCGGAGCGCTCAGTTGATGATGACCTTGCCGTTGAGCCTGAGGACCCCGCCGCCGCCGTTGATGATGATGCCGCCGTTCAAGGTTCCGGGGTTCTGTCCGGTCTTCTTGTCGGCTGCGCCTGCGGGCGGGGCGGTGTTGCGGGGTTGGAAGACGATTTCGGCGAGGGCGCTGGCGTTGAAGGTGAGGTCGCCGACGGCTGCACTGTGGCATGTGACCAGGCCGTCGGCCACTTGCAGTGAGTCCACGGTTACGCTGCCTTTTCCCGCGAGATGGAGGCGGATGCCTGCGGCGGGCGGCTGCAGCCCGCCGGGGAATTCCGCGACGAGTGCACGGCTGACTGGGATGTCAATTTTGCCGACGTCGCACTGGAGGTGGATTTCCGTGGCGCTGGCACTTTCGAGCGTGCCGGAGGTCTCGTCGCCATTCACAAGCGTGAGACGGTCGGCGGGCACCGCGGGTTTTTCGGCGGGCTTGTCCTTCCTTTCGTCGGTGGTCGCGGGCTTTTCGGGAGCATCGCCCTTCTTGTCGGCGGGTGCGATGGCCTTGCCGTTGACGATGACCGCGCCCTGATTCAGGCCGTTCAGATTGAGGACGCCGCCGTTGATGACGATTCCATTCCGCCGATTTGCGCGTCCGGCGTTCCTCGGGACTTCGGGGGCGTCGCCGCTCCACGGACCGATCCAGAGATTCGAGACGGTGACGCTGGACCCCATCGGCTGCGGGATGATGGCGATGCCCTTGCCGGCCTTCGGGGATTCCTTGCCAGCCTTGTTGCCGAAGCCGCCGACGGGGATGTCGTTCACGATCATCACGATGCGTCCGGTGCGGCGGTCCGCGAGGAAACGGAACGCGCGGCGGTTTCCTTCGCCGCCGATCTTTTCGCCGAACTCGATCTGCTGCGGCTGGTTGAAGACCACACCGCCCTGTTTCCGCGGCGACATGTCGTAGATGTATGCGCTGTCCCAGCTCCCCTGGATCATGAGTCCGGGGCGCTTCTCGTCATTGAAGAGCTGGATCGAGTAGCTGGATGGGCCTTTGGGCGTGGAAAGATCGAAGCTGACCTCCACCTTTTCCGGCAGCGTGTCGAAGCTTCGGCCGATGTTCGGGCCGTTGCCGTAGCCGTTGCCGAGGGTGTTGCGTGCGATGCTGAACGCGCCGTCGAGGTAGCGCCACGGGTTGCGTTTCAGGGTGGTTTCCTTCACGGAGTTGCGTCCGTTGAAGCTGTCCGGACTGGTGGCCTTCATCCACGACTGCCGGTCACTCGCGCCGTCCCACACGGGGACCTCGCTGTTCTGGCCAAAGTAGATCGCGCGGATGCCTGCGCGTTCGATCTGGAGATGATCGGCGACGGGGGATTTCAGATGGAGCTGCCGTTTGTCCAGGAGGATCAGTTCGCCGGGCAGCCAGTCGCCGTTGCGGAATCGCACGGCTGTGGTGGGCGCCACGACGGCGGATTTCGCGCGGTTTGCGAGGAGGATGCCCGCGAGTCGGCCCACCGTGAACTCGACAGGCTGCGTGCCTTTGACAGGCTTCCACTTCACCTTCAGATCATGGCTCGCGCTCAGCAGCGTGCCGTGGAGTTCGTCGCCATTGCGGAAGACCAGCGTGTCGCCCCCCTCGCTGAGCGCCTTGTCGCTGGCGGCGATCCGGTGCGGAAACTCGATCGTGCGAACGGCCGTGATCGGCAGCGCGATTTCACCGCCAAAGGCCGTGCGCATCCTGAGTTGGCCGTCGCGGAAGCCGAGCGCGGCCACGTCGAACTCCCCGCGCTGCGAGAGCCACACGCGGGCCGCGGCACCGGCCGGCGGATCGCCCGCCCCGGCGTCGCTGAGCCGGATGAAGAGCGGAACATTGCGCGGGAAGTCCTTGCCGGAAAACCTCACCGAGTCCGCGGTGATCGTCTCCAGGCTTCCGGCCTGCCTCTTTGTCACGAATGCGGCGGCGGAGAGATCATATCCGCCGGACGAAAGGACATCCTTTCCGGCCTCATCCGCCTTCAGGTCGGGCTCGATGGTGCCATCCCACGGGCGCACGCGGATTTTCGAGATCGTCCATCCCATGTTCGGGCTCCAGTACGTCGGCTGCCACGTCAGCGAGCCGCCCTGCGCGGGCTCCTTTTGCGCGGGAGTGTTCCAATCCGCGACCTTCCTGCCATTCACAAAAATGACCAGCTTCCCTGCGCGTTTGTCCTGCAGGATGCGGTAGCGCGTTTCCTTTGGCGGATTCTTGTCCGCAGGCAGGACTGCGGAGAAATCCTTCCTCTCGTTTCCGTCGTACGTGTTCCCATTGATGTTGTTCGCCTGGAAGCGGAGATACAGGGTCCCCCTCGGATATCCGCCGGACTGGAGACCCGGCTGGATGAGGAACGTGAGCCCGCGCATCGCATTGCCGCCGTCGCTCGCGGAAAACTCGATTTCCGTCCGGTCCGCCAGCGCCTCGAAGCGCCGCGTGAGCGGCATCGCGGCCCGCGCAATGAGCGCACCGTCCGCATAATCCCACGCGCCCGCGCCTGCCGCCCCCGGCATCTCCCAGCCCGCGAGTCCCATGGGCCCGGTCGGCCCCTCGTATGCGTCGGGCGGTGCGGCCTTGGAAAGATGGAGCCACTCGATCCGGCTGCGCTCGATCTCGAACGTGCCCGCCCCCTCGATCGCCAGCCGGAATTTCCCTCCCTGCATCGCGCTGAGATCGCCCGTGAGCCAGTCGCCGCCTGTCAGCTTCACCGTGGCATTCGCCTTCTGCACAGGCGCGGGCTCGTTCCCGCCGAAGATGATCCGCCTGACCTCCTGCGGATTGAAGGCGATCGGCGCGGCGGTGTCCGCGCGCTGCCAGGTGATTTCGTTTTTTCCAAATGCGGCGAGCTTTCCGTGGAGCTGCGAGCCATCGGTGAGTTCGAGCACCTGGTCGCCTGCGGGATCCGGCTGCGCGCTTTTTTCCGGCCGCTTCGCGGCGGCACCCGTGAGCACCACGCGGCCATTCACGATCTCCACGCCCTCGGCATCCGCGACCGCGCTGTTGTCGAAGATGTCCGTGTCGAATCCCTCGATCATCCTGACCTGCTCCGCACGGCACGTCGCCGCGGCGAATGCGCCGAGCATGGCCAGCGCCGCGGGAAAAATGGCGCGTGTTTTCATCAGCGTTCGTAGATCGGCAGGTAGCGGTAGTTCAGCGCGATCGAGAGCAGCGCGAGCGCGGTGCATGTCGCAGGGCCGAGGCCCGCGTCCCAAGCGCCGTCATCGTTCTGCATCTCGGTGAGCCGCTTTACCTGCTTCTCGTTCCACACCTGCCACGCCTTGAAGTCGCCCTGGAAAA
>JBDSAR010000439.1:0-8198 GCA_039922035.1 Chthoniobacteraceae bacterium | reverse complement strand
GCAGTCCGCGACGGTGAATACGGACGCGCAGCGGGAGGAGGCGGGGGCGCTTTACCCGGAGGCGCAGGCGCTGGCGGTGGATATTTGCGATACGGTGGAGTTTTTCTATCGCGCCGATCCGGTCGCGAGTTCGCGGCGGCAGAAGTGCGAGCGCTGGGGCGTGGTGTATGTCTTCGGTCCCGGCGAGCAGCCCGCGCCGCAGCCGCACGGGCCAAACCCTCCCCAGGGGTAAGCAGCTCGTCCTCGGAGTCGCTTACCCCGGAGAGCAGCAGCAGCGGGGAGTCCTCGGATTCGTCCAGCGGCGAGTCGGCGGAAAGTTCCGTATCCTCGGATTCGGAATCGTCGGTTTCGTCGGGTAGTGACTCGTCGGAAAGCATTTCGAGCGAAGAGTCGCTTTCGAGCAGTGAAGAATCGTCTTCCTCCAGTGAGGAGTCCTCATCGAGCAGCGAGGAGAGTTCCTTTTCCAGCAGGGAATCCTCTTCTTCGAGCGAGGAGCACTTTTCCAGCAGGGAGGAATCGTCGTCGAGCGAGTCATCTTCTTCCTCGAGTGAGGAATCCTCTTCCTGGGAAAGCAGTGAGGGATAATGGGTCATGCATTCGAGAGCAGCCCATGATTTCGGCGGAGGAAACCGTCCGGCGCATCCGCCTTTACTTCGAGGGCGGTGCGCTGCGTCCGCTCACGGCGGAACAGTGGCGGAAATGCGAAGCCGCGGTCACCAGCTTTCGCGGCTGAACATTCCCCCGCCCCGTTCTGCCCAGAGCGTGCCCCCTACTTCGGGAGCGCCGCAGGGCGGTCGCTGAGGCGCGGAACCTCCGGGCCGGGTGGAGCCTTCTCCGAGGATCGCGTGGCACCGACGATGACCATTTTCCCGTCCTCCTTCCTGCGCACGAACGCACGGCTTTTTCCCGATTGCCAGACCGTCTGGCCAAACCACTCGCCGTTCACGCCGATCTTGGAAAGGTAGTGCTGGCCGGGGCCGAACATGTGGAAGACGTGCAGCGTATTGTCATTGTCGAACTCGTGTCCCGGCACTGTCCCGGTGAGCAGCCGGCCGAGCGGATAGGTGCCGAAAACTATGCCGCTTTTTTCATCCTCCACACGGGCGTAGAGGAACATCTCCTTCGGATGAGGAAAGGAAAGGAGCGACACGAGCCGGTATTCGCCGGAGCCATCCCTGGCGGCCGGCACGCCGACGGTCTGCGTCCACAGCTTGCGTCCCTCGCTGATGTCGAGTTTCAGCGGCGCGGATGTGATGTACTTGCCCGTATCCTGGAAATAGATGGCTGCGCGCACGCTGTAGCTTCCGAATTCATTGATCTCGTAAAGCTTCAGCAGGTCCACGGTCCTCCGCATGGAACCGCCGTTCAGGAGCATCTGGGGTGCATTCTTGTAGTCCCCGCTGAAGGGGGCCACCGGCGAGTCGCTTCCCTTCATGATCTGGAAGCCGAACCAGTGGTTGTTATCCTCGTCGGAGAGCATCACGTCCTTACCCGCAAGATTGCGGACGCTGACGGTGGCATGGACCGGTTCGCCACGCATGAATAGATTGCGCTTCATCTCGAGGCTGACTTCAAGCTGTGCGCCAGCTCGGGAAAGCATTCCGAGGATGAGGACGAAAAAGGTGAGACGGTTCATTTGCGTTTGACGGTGCGGAATCCGATGTAGAGCGAGCGGATGGAATGAGTGACATCATCACCCACAAAATAGGCTTCGCCATCCATCCTTGTGGATTTCTTTTCGGCTGCGGGACGGACATACCACGCATCCTCCGCCGGGATTTTCTGGATGCGCTCCCACATCGTGACCGGAGGACTCGCAAAGGAGCCGCCCTTGAGCAGCGCCCTGTCGTTGGGGCCTTCCTTCCGATAGACCCACTCACAGACGTTGCCCGCCATTCCGACCACCCCGAATTCGCTCACGTCGCTCGTGAACTTGTCCACCGGCGCCCAATAGTTGTAGCCGTCTTCCGTCTTGGTCGCGCCTGGCATCAGCGGGCTGTAGCCTTGGTTGGAGTTGAAATTCTTCGGCTTCAGTTCGTCACCCCAAGGGTATTTGAATCCCTTCGGGCCCCGCGCCGCCGCCTCCCACTCCTCCTCAGTCGGCAGATCGCGGGGGATGCCATCCTTGTCCACGATTTTGCCGCGCCACTGCGCGTACGCGTAGGCATCCCAGAACGTGACGGCCACGATCGGGCTGTTCAGGTCCACTTCCACGCCCGGATCCGCTTCGAGCTTCCGGGCGGGATCCGCATCGTGCTTGAAGACACGTCCGCCGCGCACCGTGGCATTCAGAATCAGCGCCTTCACATCGCGATTGACGTGCGGGGTCTTCCGATCGCCGCGCGGGTGGTCGAACTCGTGCTCCCTGGATTGGTTCTGTTCGCACCACGCGATGAACTTCGCGTATTCCCCGATGCTGACCTCATACTTGTCGATCTCATAGGTGCCGAGTGTCGGGGTGTTCCCTTCCGACGGGCTGCCGACCATGTACCGGCCCACCGGGATCTGCACCTGCATGTCGAGCCGCCGCGCGTTCGAGATCGCGTATTTCCAAATCACAAATCCCAGCAGCGCCAGCAGCACGGTCAGCGTGCAGACATTGATGATGATTCCCCTTTTCTTCGACTTGCGGGCGGCCTCGACCGCACGCATGGCCGCCGCGTCCGCCGCCTTCATCTTCGCGGCCTCCACCGGGATCACTTTCGGTTCGAGCGCCTTCACGGCCTGCAGGACCACGGGCCATCCGGTCACGGGGTTCGGTCCGCCGGTCATCCGGCCCAGCAAAATCCGCAGGCCGGGTGAGATGGCCTCCTCCTTTGTGAGCTGCCGGAGAATCGTGCCAACAATGAGAAGCTCACGCTCGACTGTCACCGACGGATCCGGGTTGGCGATGGCGATGTTCGCCATGCGCGCGATATTGTCGCCGCCCAGCCGCAGGCTGCCTGCCTCGATGGGCGCATGGGAAATATTGTGTGACCAGAAGTACTGCAGCCCCTCGCCCGCGACCTTCAGCACGTGGAGCGCCGTCTTTTCATCGAACACCTGCCCTCGTGCGATGAGTTCCTCCATGCTGGCGCCATCGAGGAATTCGTGCGTGTAAAATGCCATGCCGTTATGTTCGTCGGCCTCGAACACGGACATGATGAACGGATGCTGCACGGCCGCCTTTGCACGGGCATGAGCGAGGAATTGCGCTCTCACTCCCTCATCCTCCGCACGCGCAGGGTCCAGCACCTTCAGACCCACGCGCCGGTTCACGCTGAGTTGCAAGGCGAGGTACACGCGGCCCCAACTTCCCTCGCCGATGAACTGCTGCACGCGGTAATCCCCGACCTGCACGCCGATGAGTGGATCCGAGGAAGCATCCGCCACCGCGCGCGGTAGCGGGGCCGCAACCGGCGATACGACTTCCGGCTGCCGGACGGCAACGGGCTGCGCTACGGGCACCTTGGCGACCGGCGTCGCCGACGCGGCTTTCGGCACAGCCTGGACGGACTCAGCCACGGGGACCGCAGTCGGCACGGCCACGGGCGCAGCGATCGCGACAGGAGCAGGCACGGGAGCCGGTTCCGGCGGCGGTACCGGGACAATCTGGGCCACCGGCGCTGCTTGGGCTGAGGGCGTACCCGAGGCAGGCAGTGTGATCGCAGTCGTCTTGCCAGCCACGCGCGCCTTTTCCGGTGCGGCGGCTTTCGGCGATGCCGTGATGTGCCCCACGGCCTTTCCGATTTCGGTGATGAGCGCCATTGCATCCACGGGCTTCTGAAGCACCGCCGCTTCCGCAGTCTGCTCGGCGTAATCGCTCAGATCGTATCCGCTGACGAACACCGTCCTCATCGCCGGATACTCCGCCTGCAGCGCCGCGCGAAGTGCGAATCCGTCCACGGGCTCCATCACCACATCGGTGATCAGCAGATCCACGCCGCCGAGGGTTCCCGCGTGATCCATCGCCTTTTGCGCATTTGCAGCGAGCCGCACGTCGTGTCCCGGCACCGCTCTCACTATGGCCATGATGGCCTGCAAAACGTCCGCCTCGTCGTCAACAATCAGAATTCTCATCGTGTGTTCATTACTCGGAAAGTGTGAAGGGCGCGGGGAACTTCTGGCTCAGGCTGGCAGGCTCCGCCTTCGAGTCCTGCAGTTCGCCACGGTAGTAGAGTCGCACGATGTAGCCGTAGTACTCGCGGTGCTCGGTGCGCGCCTGCAGGGCTGGAAGCTCGTAGGTCACCTCAAGGGTCTCCGTCTCGCCGTCCTTCCAGTCCACCGGCGCGGAAGTCCAGCGGTTGCTCACGTTCGCAATGGTCTTCGCGATTTCCTTGCCATTCGTGCGCTCGTAAAAAAGCACGAACACCTTCATCTCGCGCACCGCCACGGCTTCCGCAGTGCCCGCGTGGACCGGCACCGTCAGCGCGAATTTTTTCGCAGCGCCAGGGTCCGCATCTTCCGTCACCGCCGTGCTGCCGATGGCCAGCACCTTGCCCTTTGTGAACTCCGGCGCACCGGCGGTCGTCCGCATCGTCTCCTGCACCGCCGTGTGCAGCTTCGATTGCGCCACCGAATAGTACAGTCCCGCGCGGTCGCCCATCGTGACGATGCGCTTCCACTGTTCCGCGGCCTTCTCGGGCAGGCTCATTTTTTCAAACGTGTATGCCTGCTCCGCGATGGCGAGCGCATTGCCCGGCTCCATCACGGCAGCCTCGCGGAATTTCACCAGCGCGCCCGCAGTGTCGCCGCTGCTGCGCAAAAGTCTGCCCTGTTCGACCAGCTCGCCAAAGCGCGGATCCGTCTTCGGGGTGAACACGTTGAGCGGGATCGGTGTCGGCCGCGGCGCGGCTACGTTTCTGAGTTCCAAGGCACTGTTTTCCGCCGGACGCACGAGCGGCTCCGCGTGAGGCAGGATCGGCTGCGGTCCCGGCGGTCGCTCCTCACGGCCGGCCAGCAGCGGATCCACGCCGAGCGACGGCGGCTCCTCGGGCGGGGGCGATTCAGCCACCAGCTTCGTGACATCAATCTTCATCGGCGGAAGATGCGCGCGTTCCTCGCCGTTCCCAGTGGCGACCCGCACCGGCCTTTTGAAAAAAGCCACCGTCACAGCGAAGAGCTGAAACACCGCCACCGCCGCCACGACGCCCGCCGCAATCACTGCCGTGCGTCCGAAACGGGGAGACTGGATGGGTGACTGTGGACGCATTAGGTTCGTGCAGGGTCCGCGAGGCTATGCGCCTGCACCGGACGTGTCAAACGCACCCCGCGCCGGAATGAGTCCCTCTCAAATTCTTCATCCCAGTCGTGTTCTGCCCTCTTGTTCAAAAATCGCGATCCCCGCATTGCGAATCGCGGCAGTGCCTTAGTTTGAAGTTTCGCGTTAAGCCCCGCGCAGCGGGCTTTCGCTTTCTGAACCCACGGCCCGCATCGCACCGCGCCTTCGGCGGGATCAACGTCAAACTTTCAACGCTCAACTTCAAAATCGGCCAAGGAGGACACTGCCCGAATCGCGGCGTCCTTGGCACCCCGCTTCGGATTGTCCATGCTCCCGCCATGCGAATCTTCGTCCACGTCCCCAGCCAGACGCTCGATCTTCTCGACGATTCCGGCGCACTGCTCCGCCGATATGCGTGCTCGACTTCCAAATTCGGCCTCGGTTCCGAACCCGGCTCCCAACGCACGCCGACGGGGAAATTCCGCGTGGCGGAAAAGCATGGTCACGACGCACCGCACGGGATGATTTTCAAAAGCCGCAATCCTACAGGCGAGATCGGGCGCCCCGAAGACGGCGGCGATCATGTCCAGACGCGCATCCTCTGGCTCGACGGACTCGATGCGGCAAACGCAAACACGAAGGATCGCTACATCTACATCCACGGCACGAACGCCGAGCACCTCGTCGGCACACCCGCCAGCCACGGCTGCGTGCGGCTCTCGAATCAGGACGTCATCGAACTTTTCGAAACCGTGCCCGAAGGGACGGAGGTCGTCATCGAGTCCGGCGACTGAAACCTTGCCAATCAGCCCTGCCCGTCCTTGCGCTTGAGCACGACGAAGACAAGCGCAGGCGCGAGAAGCTCCAGCAAGACAATCAGCACCGAGAGCCAGAGCGGGAGCGCCGTCAGGATCCCCGTGACGGAAAGCGCGACGAGTGTGCCAATGGAACCAAGCGCCGTCGCCGCGGTGGCAATTTCGGTTTTCGATCGCCGGGAGGAGTCGTCGCGCTTCACGATGCCGACTTACGGATGTCGTCCAGTTCACGCAAGCACTGAGAATTTTCGCAGAATTCTGTTGTCACAAATTAGTCCGCCCGACTACATGCCCGCCACATGCAACCTGCACAGAAGGGGGTGACACTCTAAAATGCGTATTCTCTCCATCATCGCCCTCGCGGCCATGACCTTTGGCTTCGCGTCCTGCGCGAAGAAATCGGCACCTGCACCGGCCCCTGCCTACGACGGCAAATCGATGCACCATCATCGCGGCAAGTAAGCGGAAACTTCCCTTACAGGGAAGATTGCCCTTTCGGGGCCAGGCTGGATTCGTCCGGCCTGGCCTCACTTTTTTTCCCGCATTTTCGGCTTCACCGAAATGTGCGCGCTGCCGCGCAGCATGAAGCGCCACGGCAGATGTTCCGCACGGGAAATCCCGATGCGCGATCCCGCCTCGATCTCCACGGCTCCGGCAGGCCGGAAGAATCCCACACGGCTGCCCGCACAAAAATCCCGCCCGTGATCGCGGCCAGTCACACCAAGCGCCTGCGCAAGTTTGCCGGGACCGCTGCACAGCCATTCGGGGGATTTGAGATTGAAGGTTTTGGATTTAAGATTCTTCGCCCGTCGGCGCATCATCGCAGCGATCCCATCCATCGGCTCGATGGCTCGGAAGAGCACAAAGCCGTCCTCTCCCCCGCCCTTCACGAGCACATTCAGCATCCAGTGCATGCCGTAGTTGAAATACACGTACGCAGCGCCGGGCGGCTGCTTCGCGACAAACGTCCTCGCGCTCGGTCGCGACCACGTGTGGCACGCCTCGTCATTCAGTGCACCGTAGGCCTCCGTCTCCACGATCACACCCGCGCATTTTCCCCAGCGAAGTGTGCAGCCGATCAGTTCCCGCGCACACGTCACCGGGTCGCGTTGGAAAAATGGGCGCTCGATCCGAATCACCCTGCCCGTCTGATTCAAGAGGGCCATGCTCCGCAAGCTGCAAACTGCACGGGCATCGCTCCCCCTCTTATTCCTATTCTTAACCCTATTCATATTCTGCATCGCCATGCCTGCTGCGTGCTGCGCGTGCGGAAAAGGAATAGGAATGGGAATAAGTTGAAGAGCCCACCGCGCACGCCGCTTGCCGCGCACGCGGCCTCCCGCTAATCCATCGCGCGTGCAGCAGCAAAAAACGCCCCCGTTCGCCGAATGGCTCATCCGCAAAATCCTCACCGCAATCGCGAGGATCCCGTACAAAATCACCCCGATCGGCCTCGACCGACTCCCCGAAGGCGGCTTCCTCATCCTGCCGAATCACCTCACGTGGATTGACGCCATCCTGCTCCAACTCGCGTGCCCGCGCACGATCCGCTTCATCATCTGGGAGTCGTATTATTACAACCCGATCATCCGCCCGTTCCTCAGCTTCATCGGTGCGATCCCGATCTCCAACACTCGCGCCAAGGATGCCATCCGCACCGCGATTGACTACATCCATGCCGGCGAAATTGTCTGCATCTTTCCCGAGGGCGAACTTTCCAAGAGCGGCAACCTCCTGCGCATCCAGCGCGGCTATGAACTCATCGCGCGCCAGGCAAAATGCCCCGTCGTTCCCGCGTGGCTCGATCAAATCTGGGACAGCGTCTTCTCCTATCGCGGCGGCCGCTTCTTTTGGAAAAGACCGAAGTCCCTCCGCTTCCCCGTCACCGTTGCATTCGGCGAAGCGATGCACCCGCGCCACGCGGACGCCGCAGCCGTGCGGCAGCGCTTTCTGGAACTCAGCGAATTTTGCTATCAGCGGCGCCCCTTCCTGCGCGGCCATCTCGCGGACGCCTGTCTGCGCGGCCTGAGAAAAAACTCCGGCGAGATCGCCATCGTGGACGGCCACGACGGCTCGCAGCTTACACGCAGTCGCCTGCTCGCCGCCGCGCTCTCACTTTCCCGCATCGTCCGCCAGCGAGTGCCGGAAAATCGCGTCGGCATCGTGCTGCCCTCCGGCGCACC
>JBDSAR010000438.1:0-5442 GCA_039922035.1 Chthoniobacteraceae bacterium | reverse complement strand
GATGCGGATGTTTGCGGTGGCATGGTTGGTATTTGGAAAGTCGTCAGTATTCAGTGCTCAGTGCTCAGATAAGCGCCGGAACACTGAATGCTGAGAACTGAGGACTGAGAACTTTTTGTCATGCTGCGGCTCCGCCCTTGTTTGCGAATCCCGCAAGCATGTCCGCTGGCGCGGTCTGGATGGATGCACGAATCGAATCGGGAATCGCCACCGCGCCGAGCTTGCCGGTCGTCTTGTCCACGGTCGCGCACACCGCTGTCATCGCGCCGCGCGCGACTTCCACGCGCTCGCCGGCGTCATCTTTCCAAAAGCGGAACGCATAGCGGATGCTGCGCGTGCGCACCTCGGCGACGATGAGCTGGATGTCCACGATCTCCTCGAAGCGCAGCGGCTTCAGGAATTCGCATGCCGCATTCACGCGCGGCCAGCCAGTCGTCGTCCCGGCCTCATGCCCGTGGATCGTGAATCCCAGCGAGCGGAAGAACGCATGCTCGGCGTTTTCCATCATCCGGTAAAAGTTCGCAAAATGGACGATGCCCGCCATGTCGGTCTCGGAAAACTCCACGCGATGGGAGAGGGTGAATTCGTGCGGCATCAGTCCCCGCAGGCTGCGCAGACGCGTGGCGTGGTGCAATCCCGGAGTGTGCCGGTGCCATTGCCGAGATAAGTCGCGACCGAGTCGCCCTGCAAAGGGAACCCTTGAACCCCGCTACACGCTCAGCTTGCCCTCGACGAAATCATCCGATGTCTTCCCCGTCACCGCCGCGATGACCTTCTTGATTCCTGCGATCAGCGTTCCATGTTTGTCGTCCCAATAGTATGCCTCCGTCGGCACGACTCGGATCACCGTGATGCGCGGGTCATCCACGCCTTCGGTGAACCACGTCTGCATTACCCCCTCCCACAGTTCGCGAATCTTTTCCTTGTCCCGCGAAATGGTCGCCACGCCGCCCAGCGCGAGGAATTCCGAATGCGCCGAGCCTTGGAAATAAAGGCGCACAAACGGATCGCGCCCCACCTCCTCATTCTTGAGGCTGTCATCCGCGCTCAGGAACCACAGCGTGCCCTCATCATCCACCTGCTGCACCGCCATCGGCCGCGCCCCGGCGGACCCACCCGACGATCGTCCCTCGGTGCAAAAGAAACACGTCTGCGCGCTCTCGACGAGATCGCGGAGCTTGGCGATCGCCTCCTCGCCGGTGAAGTCCTGGCGATTCTCTTCGGCCTCATTCTTGTGATTGGATTCCATGGTAAAGATTTCACAGGGGAATCGCATGGGAGGACCCGTTGGCTGTCTCAATGCGCGCAATTCCTGACGTGTGAACTGCTGCCGTTCAACAAACGGCCTGACCCCCACTGCCAAGTGCTAGCGGACGTCCTGCCGCAGGATGCGCCGCACTTCCTCGATGGCTTGCACGTTCTGATGCGCGCTGTGGCCGGAAGGGACGATGAGTTCGCTTTTTGCACCGTCGAGGTGGCTGCTCCAGTAAGGCACGAAGCCGTCGCTGCTCACCGGCTTGGTGTGGTCCTTGTTCCCACCTTTGCCGCGGTCGCCCATGATGGAGTGATAGGGGATGCCGGGGGTGATCGGAAGGGTGTTGATGGCCTTTGCGAAGGGGTCGTCGGGAGTGAGGTTCTCGATGCTGTTCGGCATGAAGCGGAGGCGCATGGAGGCGGGGTCGAGGGAGGTGAGGTTCCGCGTCTCCTCGCCGATGTGCAGGAGGTAGGCGGGCGCTTTCACGAGGAGCGAGCCGAGTCTCCCGAGCCAGCCGGCGGCGAGGTCGCTGCCGCGGTGCGGGGAGGAGATGAAGATGACGCGGGCGATCTCGGGACGGTGCCGGAAGATGAGCGAGTCGCTGAGGATTTTCTCCGACCACGGGGAGATGGCGAGCTGGTCGGGCGGTGTCTCGAAGTAGGAGTTCCAGATCTTCATGCCGCTGTCGGTGATCATGGTGCGGCTGATGATGCCGCCCATGCTGTGGCCGATGAGGATTTCCTTTTTGTGGCCGGGATAGAGGACGTTTATCGCGTCGAGATGCTCGCGCATGATCGCGGCGGAGTGCGGATAGGGGTAGCCGCTCGGGTAGCTGTAAAACCAGAACTGGTAGCGCTGCCGGATGGCGGCGTCGCCGCGCATGGCATTGATGAGCGGCACCCAGGTCACGGGTGAGTCGAGGAGGCCGTGAACGCAGATGACGGGGATTTTCGCCCGGTCGTATGGCTGCAGCCGCGCGATGCGCGCGGTGTGGGAAAATTTCTGCGGACGCAGCAGTCGCTCGAGGCCGACGAGGAAGGGCTTTTCCTTTGAGAGCGCGAGGGCGAGCGGTGCGGTAAAATCCGCGGCGAGCG
Organism: Chthoniobacteraceae bacterium; assembly: GCA_039922035.1. Classification (GTDB taxonomy): domain Bacteria; phylum Verrucomicrobiota; class Verrucomicrobiia; order Chthoniobacterales; family Chthoniobacteraceae; genus SXWH01. Next base: position 3,093 of record JBDSAR010000438.1, on the reverse strand, counting down.
GGAAAGTGCGGCCGTCGAGCTTCACGTTCTCGATGGCGAGGGGGTCCTCGGTGGTGAGGATGCACTTCCGGCCTTCGAAACGCAGCAGGCCTGTCATTCCATAATACACGCGCCTGCCTTGCGAGAAGCCCTCGGCCTGCCTGAATTCGTGCTCGCGGCCGGTGACGATCAGCGGTGCGCCGAGGCCGTCCTTGAGCGTGTGCGTCTTCACGTACGTGCCGCGGAATGCGAAGCGATCGGCAGGCAGCATCGCGATCTTGCCGGGCTCCATCTCAGCGTGCATGCCGTCGTTGAAAGTGAGCTGCCAGTCGCCGCCGCTGCCGCGCGCGACGATGGGCGACTCCCAAGGGTGGAGTTTCGTGTCGCGCAGGACATCAAAGACCCGGCTGACGGCGAAGTTGTATTCGGCCTTCGCCTTCGCATCGCCCGGCCTGACGTGCAGGCGCTGCGCCGCCGAGGCCGCGCAATCGAGGCTGCAGCCCAGCAATGTCGCGGAGTTTGCCCGCGTATCGAGCGCCCGCGAGAGCGCGCGCCCCTCGGGCGTGGCGGGCGTGAAGCGCGGGTGCCGCTGCGAGACGAGGCTGTAGCGCGAGCAGCCGCCGAGCGGCAGCACGGCGATGCAGAGGCAGAACGCGGTGAGAAGCGCGGTGACTCGGGGCGGGAGGTTCAAAGGCGCGCGGGGATCAGGCCTTCTTCACGAAGCACGCCTTCAGGCCGACGGCGATGTTGTCCACCTTGCAGGAAATCTCGTGATCGCCATCGCCGAGCTTGATCGGCTTGGACTTGGAGCCGCCCTTGAGAACCTGCGAGCCGCCGAGCTTGAGATCTTTGATCAGAATCACGCAGTCGCCGTCTGCGAGCACATTGCCGTGTGCGTCTTTCACGACACGCGGACCGTCCGCCACATCCGGCGCCGCCTCGCGCGGCCATTCGTGGCCGCAGGTCACACATTCCCAATGGCCGGAATGCTCCAGCACATCTTCCATCTCACACATCGGGCAGGCGGGTTTGCTCATTGCCGCGCAGCGTAGCGCGTTTCCGCGGTGCGACTCAACCGCTCACTTTGAAAAGAGTCCGCATCGGTCATTTACATGCGCGGCGCTGCCCATACGGTGAAAGCCCTTCGGAGAAACCAACCTTCCGCAGGCCAAGCAACCCGCAGAACACAAAACACCATGGGCGACAAATCACCGAAGGCCAACCAGAAGAAATCCTCGCAGAAGGACGCAAAAGTCAGCAGCGCCGAGCAGCAGAAGAATCAGGCGGCAGCCGCGAAGAAGGCCGCCCAGGCGAAGAAGAAGTAGCCGCGTTTTCGGGCGCTCCGCTCAGTCCTTGCGGAAGCACCACGAGCGGTAGGAAAGTTCGCCCTGCTGGATCGCGACGTACACGCGCGACCCCGGCACTCCGGCAAAGTCGCGGCCGAGCGAGTGCATGAAGCGCGGCAATCGCTCGCGGATGAGCTTCAGGCTGCGCTCGGCATTGCGGTCCATTCCTTTGAGCACGTTCGCGCCGATGTCGCGCGTCTGCACGACCTTCAGCGGCGCGGCGGCGATGTCGCCGTCCCACGCGGCGAAGTCTGGGCGGAAGCGGAAGTCCGCGTAGAGAAAGTGTCCGCCGGGCCGGAGCACGCGCGCGACTTCGCGGAGGAAGCGCGGGAAATCCGGGTAGCAGTGCGAGGCCTCCACATTGATCACGGCGTCGAATGACTTGTCCGCGAAGGGCAGCTTCTGCGCGTCGCCTTGCACAAACTTCAGCCCTTTCACGATGTGCCGCTCCCGGCAGAAGGCGATGCCGGTCGGATTCAGGTCGAGGCCCGTGTAGCTCGCGGGTGGCATCGTCCGGCTGATCCACGACGCGCCGCCGCCGTGGCCGCAACTCACCTCAAGCACGTCCCGTCCGCGCAATTCCACCTGTGATGCGACGTGATGATAGAGCTGGATGCACGCGCGGCTCGGCTCGTCCTCCGGCGCGAGCGGCAGGCCCACGGGCGGGTCGCTCTCGTATGCGTAGTTGAGGAAAAGCACCTCCTCGCCGCGCAGTCGTCGCGTGAGGAACGGATACCACATCCGCCAGATGGCCTTGCGGATGACGCCGATGTTGAGAAGACGCTCAAGGATGGACATGGGTGTGGCGCGAAAATGTCCGGCGGTTAGCCGCGCTTGCGCGTGAGCATGATTTCGTTGCCCTCCGTGTCCACGCACATCGCGAGATGCGGCGACTCGTCGTCTTCCGGCTGCGGTTCGCGCACGAGCTGTCCGCCAGCCGCGACAATTTCCGCCGCACCCGCGATGACATCGGGCACCTGGAAGCTCATGCCCGTCCAAGTGCGCTTGCCTTCGCCTCCGCCATGGATGCCGATCACGCCGCCGCAAATGGACACCTCGCTGATGATGTCATTCCGCTTCAGCACCGAGCCGCCGAAGACCTTCGTGTAAAAGTCCACCGCACGCTGCATGTCCGCAGCCCAGATCACATACTTGAGTCGTTCGACGTTCATGCCGCCGTGTGTGACACAGAACCGCGTGCGGCAACAGGGAATCCTGCGCGCGTGTAAAACCGTCAATCTGCGCCGGACGATGGACGACAGGAAAGCGGCGACGGATGTTCGCACTCCAGCCCGGAGGGGTGCCGGCGATTGGCCCGTGCCGAAGCCGCGGGCGAAGTCAATGGCAGATTCTAGTACACGCCGCCGACTTCCCAGTCTTCGATCAGCTTCTTCGGAATCTCGGCGAGAAAACGCGACGGGCGCTGGAGCGGATCGCCGTAGCCGGAGTTAAACGACATGCACGGGTAGCTGAGGTACAGCTCGTCCATTGCGCGCGTCACGGCCACGTAGAAAAGGCGGCGCTCCTCCTCGATGGCCTCGGGATTTTCCAGCGAGCGGCCCGTGGGAAATTTCCCATCCGCGAGCCAGATCACAAAGACCACCTTCCACTCCAGCCCCTTCGCCTGATGCACGCTGCTGAGCGTCACGCGATCCTGCTCGTCGTTGCTCGCCGCGTTGCTGTCCATCGTCGTGAGCAGCGCGAGCTGATCGAGGAATGCCTGCGTGCTCTCATACTGCCGGGAGAAATTCGCGAGCGTGTTCAGGTC
>JBDSAR010000437.1:0-2965 GCA_039922035.1 Chthoniobacteraceae bacterium | reverse complement strand
GCGTCACGCGATCCTGCTCGTCGTTGCTCGCCGCGTTGCTGTCCATCGTCGTGAGCAGCGCGAGCTGATCGAGGAATGCCTGCGTGCTCTCATACTGCCGGGAGAAATTCGCGAGCGTGTTCAGGTCTTCGCGGCGGAGATCGTAGTTCGGAAATTTCGCCCGCGCGTAGTCGTCGTAGATTGCCTCCATCACGCTGTGGATCATCTGTGACGGCGGCACGAGCCGGCCGCCCGGCGCGAGTTCGTCGAGTGTGAACACACACTGTTGCCACGCCGCCTGCGCCTTCGCCGGAACTTTCAGCGGCAGCAGCAGCGACTTGATCGAGGGTAAACCTTCCCACGGATTCGCGTGTGTCTCCGGCAGCGCTTGCGTGGGCTCCTCGTCGTCGGTCATCACCAGTGGCGCGGGCGCGGGCGGGGCGGGGACACCGACATCGTCGAGCGCCTTCAGCGCCGCATCCCACAGCGCATCCGCACTGCGCGGGCCGACGCCGGGCAGTAGGCGCACCATGCGCTTGAAGGCCACCTCGTCGCGCGGGTTCACCGTCCATTTCAAAAACGCGCTCACGTCCTTGATATGCGCCTGCTCGAAGAACCGCAGCCCGCTCGTGATCTCGAACGGCACGCCGCGCCGCGTCAGCTCCATCTGCAGTTCCATCGAGTGAAAGTGCGCGCGGTAAAGCACCGCCATCTCCTCCAGCTTCGTGCCTTCCTCGTGCAGTTCCAGGATGCGCTGCGCGACAAACTGCGCCTGCTGCCCCGAGTCCGCCAGCGGCACGAGTGCGGGCCTCATCTTGCTGGCGGTGCGAGACGCGACGAGATGCTTTTCAAACTGATGCTCATTCCGCGCGATGACCGCATTCGCCACCTCCAGCACCTCCGGCACCGAGCGGTAGTTCGTCTCGATCTTGTAAATCTTCGCGCCCGCGTGCCGCTTGGGAAATTCGAGGATGTTTCGGAAATCTGCGCCGCGCCACGAGTAGATGCTCTGCGCGTCGTCGCCCACCACCATCACGTTGTGATGCCGCGCCGCGAGCATCTCGATGAAATCATTCTGCAGGTGATTCGTGTCCTGATACTCGTCCACGAGGATGAACTGGAACTGCCGCTGATAGTGCTCCGCGATCGCCGCGTTGCCTTTCAAAAGCGTGACCGTCTTTTCCAGCAGGTCGTCAAAATCCAGCGCGTTCGCCTTCTTCTTCCGCGCCTCGTAGCGCTTCCGCACCTCGGCGAACTGCTCCGCGAATTCGAGAAAGTGTGGATACTTTTCCACGAGCACATCATCCAGCTTGCGCCCCGTGTTGAGCTGGAAGCTCAGCACATCCGCGAGCACCTGGCCTTTCGGGAAGCGCTTTTCCTTGGGATCAAATCCGAGCGTCCCGATCACCCCGTCGAGCATCTCCTCCGAGTCCTCGCGGTCCATGATGCTGAAGCCGGGTGCGAAGCCCGCCTCGTTCGGATGCCGCCGCAGGATGCGATTCCCGATGCTGTGAAAAGTGCCGCCCCACAGCCCCATGAGATCGCCCGTGACCAGCGCGCCCACACGGTCGCACATCTCGCGCGCCGCCTTGTTCGTGAAGGTGAGCAGCAGGATGTGCTCGGGCCGGATGCCGTTCTCCATGAGATACGCCACGCGATACGTGAGCGTGCGCGTCTTCCCGCTGCCCGCGCCCGCGATCACCAGCGCCGGGCCGGGCGGCGCCTGCACGGCTTCGAGCTGCTGCGCGTTCAGCTCCGCGGCGAAATCAATCCGCGGTCCGCTCGGCTGCGGTCTGTGGAGTGTGTATTGTCGCGCCATCGTGAGCCCGCAATACGCGCAGCCCCGCGCGGATTCATCAAGCAATTCATCCGCGCAGCATGGCTGTTTTTTCGAGGAGCAGGGGCGCCCCGGCTCCTCATGCCGCTGCTGCGACATTGCTTTGCGCGGTGCCGTGCCGCGGCCCGGTCGTATGGCTGCTTCCGGGATACGCCCCTTACGGCACGGGCATCACCTTCGCCCGGTAAAATCGCGAGGGCTGGTCGGAGGTCACGCCGGGGTCGGGGATCAGGGTGAGGGGGCCGGTGGCGGTGATGTCCGTACCGAAGATCTGCCAGTCGGTGTCGCTGAGCGCGTTCTTGTATTCGATGCGGTAGGTGCGGCCAGCGGTGGTCTGGAGGGTGAAGATGAAGCTGCTGCCGGTGACGGCGCTGGCGGTGATGCGCACGGGGTCGGCGGCGTCGAGTGGGTTGCTGCCGCCGAGGAATTCCTGGAGGTTCGTGAGGCCGTCGCCGTCGGTGTCGAGGGCGGCGTCGGCGGGATCGGCGGGGTTCAGGCCGTAGCGCGTTTCCCAATAGTCGGGGATGCCGTCGCCATCGGAATCGAGGGCGGTGATGGTGCCTTTGCCGTTGTAGCGGACGATGGTGGCGTTGATGGGATTGCTGAGGCGGAGGAGGAAATTCACGGAGGGCACGGTGAGCACGGGGCCGCTGGGGGTGACGCCGACATGCGCGGTGGTGGTGCCGGCGGGGATCGTGACGGTGCCGCTGGCGGCGGTGAAGTTCGTGCCGGCGAGGGCGGTGCCATTCACGGTGTTCCAGTCCACGGTGACGTCGCGCACGGTGGGGGCGGAGAGGGTGATGGTGAAGGTGGCATCGGTGGAGCCTTCGCTGGTGGTCGCGTCATTGATGCTCAGCGTGGGCATCGCGCTTTCCACGGCGCGCGCGGCGTTCACGCGGCCGTAGCCGTATTCTGGATGGGTGCCGGCGGTGTAGGTCACGCCGCCGATCTTGTCACACGTGTTGTGCAGGATGGTGCGGATCTCATTTTCGGTGAGCGTGGGGTTCACCGAGAGCATGAGCGCGGCGATGCCGGCGGCGAGGGGAGTGGCGGACGAGGTGCCGCCGAAGTTCATTTTGAAATCATCCGGCGTCCAGCCGATGGCACCCACGGGGTCGAGCGTGGCGATGTCGTTCCATCCGCCATTGC
>JBDSAR010000436.1:0-5305 GCA_039922035.1 Chthoniobacteraceae bacterium | reverse complement strand
CGCTCGTGGCGATCAAGGATCCGGTGAACATCACCGAGATGCACGCGACGATTTTCACCGCGATGGGCATCAGCCCGAAGACCGTCTTCGATATCGAGAACCGCCCCTTCTACGCGACGCAGGACGGACTCGGGAAACCGGTGAAGGCGCTGTTTGCGTAGGCGTTGATCCCTGTGGAGAAGAATGCAGCCTGCGAGACGGTGCGCCGTCCGTGGCTCCGGGGCACGACTGCCCGCGCCGCTTCCCGCCGTCTCAGCCGAAGCCCGTTTGCAAACCGGCTCGGGAGATTCGACGTCCGTGGCACACCGATGTCCCGTTGAGCCTCGTGCAATAGGGTGACGGGCGTGGGCCAACCCGGAGGGTTGCCGGAAATTAGCCCGCGGTGAAACCACCGGATCACGGGTTTCCGAATGCAACCGCCCGGTTGCAGGGGCGGCGGAAAGCTGATGAACACACGCTTCCAGCGCCCCTGCGGGAGCGCATGATTTTTTTCCGAACGAACCGGTGGTGCTCGGTGCACTCGACCAGCGGCTTGTCCATCGGGCCTCCGGGCTACGAACCTTCGGCGCGGTCTTCGCAGCGAAGTGGTGGAACGCGACCTCCGGGCGCGTCTCCCCGATTGGAAACGTGCTCGGAGCGACCGTTCCACCTCCTGCCTGCCTGGAAGCAAGTGTGAACCTGAAATCTGGGAATGCATGAAGCTGGGCCATGCTGGGGAAGCTTCGTGATTTCCTGAATTCCCAATGCAATTTCCTCCCGAAACAGAAAGCCGCCGGCGCAGTCTCCCGCGCCGACGGTCACTCTGAACGACCACTGAAATGCGTTACTTCGTCAACTCGGCCTTCGAGCAGGTGAGGACGAGCTTGTCGCCTTCCTTCTTGCAGGTGGCGGTCACGCTCGCGGCCTTCGGGCCGCCCTTGCAGATTTCCTCGTGGAACTTCTTCGCGACGTCGTTGTCCGCGAAGTGGTAGGTGGTCTTCTTGCCGTCCTTCTCGACGGCGAAGACGGTCTGGCACTCGGTTGCGGTCTTCAGGCAGCACTTCGCGCAGCAGGCCTTGCCGGTGAGGGTGATTTCCTTGCCCTTGCTCTCGGCAAAGACGGGCGCTGCGATGAAGCCGAGGAGGGCGATGAGGGTGAGAATGGTGTTCTTCATATGTGGGATTGGGATTGTTGGTTTTGGTTGCGCGGCGTGCGCCGCAGATGCGGGCGCGTCGCGATGAGTCAACCCGCCGCGTGCAGGCGGCACCGCGCGTCACTTGTCCGAGGCTTGCCGGATTTTGTCGTGCGATTCGCGGGACGCCTGAATTTGGAAGCCATGAAACCACGAAGGAATGCGGCGCAGACTGAAGGGCCGGTGCGGGCTCGTTTTGGGGCGGCCGGCTTCATGGATTCCCGACTTTCAAATTAAGGACAGGACTTCGTCACCCTCCAGCCGAGAGAGGGTCGCGGCCGTTGTGTTAAAAAATTCGCACCTTTCTGTTGACGCGATGCCGGGGATGGTGTTAAAAAATTCGCATGTCATCCGGCACCCACCACCTCAGCCGCCGCGAGCGGCAAATCATGGACATCATCTTCACCCGCGGCGAGGCCACTGCCGCCGAGGTGAATGCCGCGCTGCCCGACCAGCCGAGCTATTCCACCGTGCGCACGCTGCTGCGCATCCTCGAGGAGAAGGGCCACGTGAAGCACCGCGAGGATGGACCGCGCTTCGTGTATCTGCCGACGCGCTCGCGCGCCGTGGAGAGCCGCTCGGCGCTGAAGCGGGTGGTGAAGACCTTCTTCGAAGGCTCGCTCGCCGATGCAGTCGCCGCACTCGTGGACACGGCGGACGGGAAGCTCCCCGCCGAGGATCTGAAGCGCATCGAGGCCATCATCCGGAAAGCCAAGACCAAATAACCCCATGAACATCGAAACCCACTTTCCTGCGCTGCTCGATCTGTTTTTGAAAAGCGCCGCGCTCATCCTCCTCGGCGCGGCTCTGTTCGCGACATCGCGCAAGACTTCGGCGGCGAACCGGCACGCCATCATTGCGGCCGTTTTCGCTGCGCTGCTGCTGCTGCCGCTCACGAAACTCGGGCCGTCCCGCTGGTCTTTCGCGCTGGAAAAAAATGCGGAGCCTTCGGTGAAAGTGCGCCTCCCGCTTATCGCCAAGGTGGAGACGTCGGAAAAGCGCTCGACCGGATCCTCTGCGGAAAGTGCCGCGCAGCCTGTGCGGCCCACTCTGCTCGTGATTCCGTGGAAGACGCTCGCACTTTCCGTCTGGCTTGGCGGAGCAGCACTGCTGCTCGCCCGGCGTGGGCTCAACGTGCTGAGGCTGCGCGTCGTTGTCTGCCGCAGTGAAAAGATTGAAGATGATCGGCTCGAGGCGATGGCTCGCACGCTGGCGGAGACGAGCGGAGTCCGCGCCGAAATCCGCGAGTCGGCGCTGTGCCGCGTGCCGCTGGTGGCAGGCGTACTCCGGCCAGTCGTGCTGCTCCCCCTGGATGCGAAGGACTGGAGTCCATCGCTCATCTCGTCCGCGCTGCGCCATGAACTCGGGCACATCCGCCGTCGCGACTGCATCACGCGACTGCTCGCGGATGTCGTCTGCGCGCTCTATTGGCTGAACCCGCTGGTGTGGCTGGCCGCGCGGCAGATGCGGCTCGCGCAGGAGCAGGCGTGCGACAATCTCGTGCTGAATTCCGGCGTGTGCGCCGATGAATACGCGGGACATCTCGTGGAAGTCGTCCGCGGCCTGCAGGGCGATCACTTCACCGCGCGCCACGCGCTCGCGATGGCGCAACCTTCGACGCTGGAGACGCGTGTGCTTGCCATCGTGGACACGACCCGCGACCGCAGCCCGCGGAGCGTCCGCGGCACTCTCGCGGGCATCACCTTCGCCGCCGCATCGCTCGCGCTTTGCACGGCGGCGCAGTTGCGCGGCGCGGAGGGCAGGAAGGCCGCCGGCGAGCCGCTCACGCCGCGCGCGCTGGTGGAGGTTGATGCGAAATTTATCGAGATCTCCGGCGAGCCGCCCGGACTGCTGGATGCCCTGAAGCTGCCTGCTCCGAAATCGGTTGGCGTCCGCTCCGCCGTGCTCTCGGCCGAGGCGATGCAAGCGGCGGTCAGGGCACTGAATCAAAAAAAGGGCGTGGATATTCTTTCGGCCCCGCGCGTGACCCTGCTTTCAAAACAGCCTGCGAAGGTCGAGGTAGTCCGCGAGTTCAAATACCCGTCGGAATGGGACAAGGACGCGAAGACCGGGAAGATGGGACCAACGGCATTTGAAAAGCGGGATGTCGGCGTGACGCTCGATGTGACGGCGGAGGTGAATGCCGACGGCACGATCAATTTGGTCATGACGCCGCAGGTCGTGGAATTCGAGGGATACGTGCCGTTCAACGAAGCCGCCGAGAAAACGATCCTCAAAAATGCCGACGGCTCGCCTGTTCGAAAAACATCCCCCGGGACAATCGAGCGTCCTCAAGACGTTGATTCCAATACGAATCTCAGCGAAGTCGTCGGAAAACCCGATCCTTCGAAGCCGCGCAAGGATCGGATGTTTGCCGGGCCAGACGCCAAAGGAATGCCCAATGATGCCATCTGGCAGCCGGTTTTTTCCACGCGCAAGGTCAATGCGGAAGTGACCGTGTCGCCGGGCCAGACGGTCGTGCTCAGAGGCATGGACCGGGATGACGTTCAGACGTTGGAGGACAAGAATCCCAGGACCGGTCGCGTCCGCAAAACCGAGCAGCACATCAAGAGAAGGCTCTTCGTGTTCGTCACCGCGCGCATCGTGAAGGCGGAGGCAAATCCTCCGGAGTCGCCTGCAAAAGGTGCAGACGCTCCTGCTGATGCTGCCAGGAAACCGGGACTTTTGACCGCACCCGCGCCTCTCGTCATTCAATCCGACTCGGTGACGATCGACAAAAAGACGCGCGCGGTCCAGGCGATCGGCAATGTGAAGATCGACACTGCCGGTGCCGTCATCCGCGCCGATGCGGCGAATGTCACGCCGAAGGACGCGGCGGAGCTTTACCTAAAGGAATGGAAAGTGCCGCCGGGACTCTTCCAACCGGGGACTGCGGGCAGTTCAGGCAAGGCGGCTGCGCAGGATTCCCTTGAGAAAAATGGCATCACTTTTGGCGAGGGAGCCGTGGCGGACTTTAGGCCGCAAAACAATTCCCTCCTCGTGAGGAATACCCAGGCGCAACTGGATCTCGTCGAACGTTTCATCATGAAGGAATCTGCCGCCGCCCCGCCGGTTCCCGATGCCGCGCCCGCTGGCGATGCGAAGGCGGACGTGAGGTGGATTTTCCCGAAAGTTGAATTTCGCGAAGCGAGTGTGACGGAGATCGTGGATTTCCTCGTCGCGAAGAGCAAGGAACTCGACCCTGCGGGCAAGGGCGCGAACATCGTGATCAGGAATGCGGACAAGATCAGCCACATCAGCGACGCAAGGGTCACTCTTAGTTTAACCAACATCCCGCTCGCGGAAGTGCTCCGCTACACCGCCGCGCTCTCGGACTGCGAACTGGTGAGAGAGGAATTCGCCTTCGTCATCCAGCCGCAGAAAGCAGGCGCAAAACCCGCGGCTCCGAACGTCCTCGAGGCAAAGAGCGCGGCGGAAGGCGCTGGCAAGCCGGCTCCACCCGAGGAAGTGAGCGCGTCTATGAGGAAAGCCGGCGCCATCATTTTCCCGAAGATCGATCTGCGCGATGCGACGCTTTCCGAGACGATGGATTTTCTCCGTGAAAAATCGAAGGAACTCGACCCGGACAGGAAGGGCGTGAACCTCATCCTCAAGCCGGGCGCCGTCGGCCAGGATCCCAGGATTACCCTCAGCCTCACGAACATCCCGCTCTCGGAAGCACTGCGATACTTCGCCCAACTCGCCGGATTTGAAATTGTCGCGGACGACCACGCCATCACGCTCCACCCCCCGCGGAAGTGACATTCTCGCAGCCAACTCCTTCCGTCGGCGGCTGCGGAAAATCACGCGCGCAATTCGCGGTGCAGCCTGCTTCCATGCACCCATGAATCGCCGCACTTTCCTCCAACGGTCCACGGCTGCCGCCGCCGGTCTCGCCGCTTCATCGCTCGATACGACCGCGGCTCCGGCGGCTTCTCGCATCGTGGATACGCACACGCATTTCTATGATCCGTCGCGGAAGGAAGGCGTGCCGTGGCCGGGGAAAGGAACGCCGCTTTTCCGCACGGTGCTGCCGAAGGACTGGCTCGCCGTCGCGGTGCCGCACGGGATCCGCGAGACGGTCGTGGTCGAGGCGAGTGCGTGGCTGGAGGACAATGCGTGGATCCTCGATCT
>JBDSAR010000435.1:0-2896 GCA_039922035.1 Chthoniobacteraceae bacterium | reverse complement strand
CGCCCGGCTTTGATCGCGATGGTTTCACTTTCTGCCGCATCATCCGCGACAGCGATCCAAATGGCGCGCCGAGTTCCGCGAGTTGGATCACGGACTTCCCGGACAGCGACCTGAATCTCTCCTTCCGCCTCCAGCAGATGACTTCGATGAAGGTGAATCCGAACGGCCGCATCCTGCGCCTCACCGACAAGGATCTCTGCGACTACCCGTTCATCTACATGGTCGAGCCTGGCGCGCTGCTGCTGCGGGACGAGGAGGTTCCCATTTTGCGAAAATATCTGCTCAACGGCGGATTCCTGATGGCTGATGATTTCTGGGGCGAGTGGCAGTGGGAATGTTTCGCAGAGCAGATGAAGCGCGTTTTTCCCGAGCGCGAATTCGAGGAACTGCCGATGGAGCATCCGCTGTTCAGTTGCGTGTTCCCCTTGAATGTGGAGAAGAACAAACTCCAGGTGCCAAACGAGCGTCTCGGCGCGCAGAGCCAGTACACCGGGGTGACGTGGGAGCGGCACGTGCAGAAGGACGGCAGCTACGAGGACTGCACAGAGATGCATGTGCGAGTCCTCTGCGACGACAAGAAGCGCATCATGGTCATCGCCACGCACAATACCGATAACGGCGACGGCTGGGAGCGCGAGGGCGAGAACGACTGGTTCTTCCATGAGTTCTCCGAGAAGCGCGCCTTCCCGCTCGGCATCAACATCATCTTCTGGGCGATGACGCACTGAGCGTCGCCCGCGCGAATTTTCATCCATGACTAACCAGCCACCCAGCAAAGTTCCGGCGCAAGACGACGCGGCAACCTTCGAGCAACTCACTGCCGCGCGACCGCGCATCCTCGCCGAGCTTGGCAAGGCAATCGTCGGCCAGCACGAAGTGATCGAGCAAATCCTGATCGCGCTTTTTGCCGGCGGGCACTGCCTCATCACCGGCGCGCCCGGTCTTGCAAAGACGCTGCTCGTGAAATCCATCGCGCAGATTTTTCACCTCGAATTCCGGCGCATCCAATTCACACCGGATCTCATGCCGACCGATATCACGGGCGTGGAGATTTTGAAGGAAGGCGCGAATGGGCGCGAACTCGTCTTTGTTCCGGGGCCGGTCTTCGGAAATATGCTGCTAGCCGATGAAATCAACCGCACACCGCCGAAGACACAGGCTGCGCTGCTTGAGGCGATGCAGGAGCATCAGGTGACCGCGGGCGGACGACGCTACGCGCTGCCCGAGCCGTTCTTCGTGCTCGCGACGCAGAACCCGATCGAAATGGAAGGAACGTATCCGCTGCCCGAGGCGCAACTCGATCGGTTCATGTTCAACGTCGTGATTGATTACCTGCCCGAGGACGACGAGGTCGCCGTCGTGCAGCGCACGACCGCCGCTGCGGGCGAGAAGATTGCGCCGCTTTTCACCGGAGAGGATGTGCTGCGATTCCACGCGCTCGTGCGAAAGGTGCCCATCGCGGAAGACCTCGTGCGATTCGCCGTGCGTCTCGCCGCGAGCACGCGTCCGCGGCAGGCGACGACGCCGGACTTCGTGAATAACTGGGTGAGTTGGGGCGCAGGCACGCGCGCCGCGCAGTTTCTCAGCCTCGGGGCGAAGGCGCGCGCGCTGCTCAGCGGCCGCTCGCACGTGACGAGGGAGGACATCATCGCACTCGCCGCGCCCGTACTGCGGCATCGCGTGCTCGTGAATTACCGCGCCGAGGCAGAGGGCGTGTCCGTCGGCAAAGTGATCGAGCGGGTGCTCGCCGAGGTGAAATGAGTGCGCTGGCAAAACTCCGCCGACTTGCTATTCTCCGGCCCATGACGAAACGCGAGACGCTCGATCCTAGCTGGCACAAGGCCCGCGTGGCTGCGCGTATTTTGCTGAAGGCAAAGCAGGGCAAGCCGCTTTCCGTGCGGGATAAACGGCTCGCGCGATTATTCGCCGCGGACAAGGGCGTGACGAACCGGCTCATGGAGCAGGCGCGGGTGTATTGGACGGCACCGTTCACTCTCGATGAAAACCTCAATTTCAAGCCTCGTGCCTGCCGTGTTGTGGTCCCCGGAAATTGATTGGGACACTCCGGCTGGCCGCACGCTGCGAAGATTGTTTGCAGCGCTTCCGCCCGGCAGAAGCTACTCGCTCACGTTATTTGGCTCGTCGCCGATTCAACTGGGTTTGGATCCTTCGTTCACGAGCAACGATGTGGATCTTTTCGGCGGGGAGTGGGGCGATGAATACACCGAACTCAACGAGGTTGTCAGAAATGCGGGGCTGGGAAAGGACCAGGAGCCAAACGTGTATGTGCAGGTGTGTGTGGAGGGAAACTTTCGCACCAGTCCGATTTGGCGCGCGCGTGCGTGGAGCACGCAGATCGGAAATGTCCGTCTCACACTGCCGCATCCGACAGACATCCTCATCGCGAAGCTGCACCGGCTGGAGGAAAAGGACTTGAGGGCATTCCGATTGGTGATCGAGCTTACGGGGCATCCGACCGAGGAGGACATGCGGCGCGAGTTGCAGGCTGCGGTGGATCTTTTTCGTCCGGGCTTCGATGAGGAAATGGCCGGTGACATCACGACGAATACGCGTGTGCTGTGGCAGGAGCTTTGGAAGAAGGACATCAACGTGCGCCAGGAAATCATCGCGCCGGCAATCGCGCTTCGGAACAGGGGCTACGCCGACGACATGGCCCGCGAGGACTACCGGGGCAAATTGCGCGAACTTGGCGAAGCATGAGCGCGCAGCCGTCCGCCGCTCGCACGAGCTTCCTCGACCCAGCGGCGTTGATGGCGATCCGCAATCTGGAACTGCGGGCGCGCACGATCGTCGAGGGATTTTGGCACGGCATTCATCGCAGCCCGTATCACGGCTTTTCGGTCGAGTTCACGGAATACCGGCCGTACTCCGAAGG
>JBDSAR010000434.1:0-11927 GCA_039922035.1 Chthoniobacteraceae bacterium | reverse complement strand
CGAGCCTTCACGGAAAGACAAAAACCTGCACCACCGCTGCCCCTCGACAGCCCGTCAGTCGTCCCCAAAAATACACCGATGACATCACCGGAAGAAGCCAGATCCAAATCTACCGAGCCAGTGCTCGAACAGTATTCCCACGAGGAATTGAAGCGCGTGGTGTGCTCGGGTCATCGCTTGCACCCTGATACGCCGGGGCTGGAAGAAGCTGCACGCGAGATGATCGGTCCGCTCATCGAAGGAATGAAAGGGCAAAAGATCATTTACCACTATCGGATCGCAGTCCTGATGCGAGTGGATGAACTGACTGTGGATGATCATGGCTTCCGAGCGGTGCCCACGATCCTGCACCGGTATCCCTTCCCAGAAATGGAGCGGCTTGCGCCGGAGACCGCGAGGCTGTTCGAGTCGCCATTCGACTTTTTTGCGAGGTGGACGAGTTTAAGACTGTGCGGCAAGGCCATCTGCATGGCGATGACCGCGGATTCATTCATCGTGGATCAGGCGGTGATTGCGGAGGTGGAGGCCGCAGCGACTCGCGGTGAACCGCCAGACGTGATCAACGAAATCGTCTATCAGACGTGCAATCCCCACGATGCCCAAAACAAGACGCTCCCGTGAGTCGGGTCATTCCGTGAGATCGCCACGTCGATCACAAATTGGCGCACGGATGGGGGCGAAATTGAAAAGCGGGATGGGACTTCTGGCTTGCGAAGCTGGAAACCGCTGGCACAGTTTCCGTTTCGCGGAACATCTGCGGAACTGCTCAGACATTGATGGACGAAGTAGAACTTTTGGTAGAACTTCGCTCGAAAATGAGGGGCGTAATTCCGTAAGTATCTCGCAATCAAGAGTCCCCGTAGTTCAACGGATAGAACGTTGGTTTCCTAAACCGATGATGTGGGTTCGATTCCCGCCGGGGACACTCTTTCCAATCGCGACGCGATGCGCGATTCCAGTCCGCGGTTCAGTATTCGCCGGGAGGAGGGGACTCGTATTCCTCGCGCAGGGCTGCAGCGAGGGACTTCTCGTAAAAGAGGAAGCGCTTGGTGACAAAAAGGGGATCCTTTTGCTCCCGCGGATCGAGGTATTCCTCGACGAATTCCTCGAGGGTCTTTTCCTCGAAGGATTCCAGTTCGTCCTTCCACACGTGGTCCTTGAAGGCGAGTCGGTGCGTGCCTTCAAAGCACGTCAGCGCTAGTTCGAAATCGAGGTCGTCGAAGTCGTCGCTGAAAAGCTCGCTGATCGTGGTGCCGGAGTCGCACTGCAGCAGGTCGTCGCTGATGTAGTGGAGGATCTCGATGAGCGAATGGACGTAGTAGCTCGTCGGAAGATCGGCCATGGCTACTTCTTTGCGGTGGCGGATTTCACGAGCGCCATGAACTGCTCGCGGCTGGCTTTCACGAGTACGGCGGGGCCGGTCATCTTCACGAAGACCGCGCCTTCGGGATGCTCGATGATTGCGCCGAGCAGTGCGGCGTGCGGCAGTTCGTCGGTGATGCCGGCCATCGGGCTGGCCTTCATCGTTCCCTCGGTCGTGACGATCGTCACTTTTACGCCGTTGAAATTTTCCTCCTCAACCTTGTTGGCCTCGGGCTTGCCGGCGAACTGGCCGAACCAGCGCTGCACGTTTGGCTCGACGCCCCCGCCATTTTGCTCGCCGAAGAAGAAGAAAGTGATATCCGCGTCCCTGCCGGCATCCTTGTTGCGGACTTTGAGCTGCGCCTTGCGCATCGGCGATGTGGGCTGGACGGATTTCCAGTCGGCAGGCGGGGAAAATTCGTAGGCGCCGACGGTGAATTTTGCAGCGTCTTCCGCAAAGGCGGTCGCGAAGAAAAATGCGCAGGCGAGGGTGGCGAGTGATTTCATGTGCCGCGTGCAATAGCGTCGCCCGGATGCCGCGGCAAGGGCGGACTGGCATGGGTGCCAGAGGAAAAAACGGTGAATTCATGAATTCCGTGATTGCTTGGTTTCTTGGAATGGCCGACATCGTGCGCCCTGCCTGCGCGAAGTCCGCCCGCAATCCCTCATCACCTTTCAGAGAACCATTACCGACCTGTGGCTGCCAACGACGACTATATTCTTGAAATCCTGATCGAGAACTCGCTGGTGACCAAGAGTCAGGTGGCGGATGCACGCTCCTTGGCGAAGCCGGGAAAAACCGTGCTGCAGGTGCTGATGGATCAGAATCTGATCACGCAGGAGGATGTTTCGCGGGCCGTCGCGTCGAATGCGGCGATGGATTTCGTGGTGCTGGATGGGATCATCGTTCCGGGCGATGTCACATCGCTGCTCACCGCGGAGGTCGCGCGGCGCTATCATGCGGTGCCAGTGGCCCTGACGGAGCTGGGCGGCGTGGTGGTGGCGGTGGACGACCCGCTGAATTTCGACACGCTGGACGCGATCCAGGCGCTGCTGGGACGGGAGGTGGAGTTCCTTTGCACGACGCCGGACTCGATGAAGGCGGCGCTGATGAAATACTACGGCACGGCGGATGACGCGGTGGCCGCGATGGAGGGAATGTCCGGCAGCATCCAGATCGGCGGGCAGACGGTGGACGTGGAAGGCGTGGCGGGCGAGGTCGGCGACGCGCCGATCATCAAGCTCGTCACGATGATGCTCGTGGAGGCGTACAATTCGCGGACTTCGGACATCCATGTGGAGCCACTGGAAAAACGGCTGCGCGTGCGCTTCCGCATTGATGGTGTGCTGCACGAGATGCAGAACCCGCCGAAAAAATTGCAGGCGGCGATCGTTTCGCGCCTGAAGATCATGACGGGCACGATGTCCATCGCCGAAAAGCGTCTGCCGCAGGACGGACGCATCCAGGTGAAGATGGGCAAGAAGTCGCTCGATCTGCGCGTCTCGACGATCCCGACCGCGCACGGCGAGTCGGTAGTCATGCGGATTCTCGACAAGTCGTCGCTTTCGCTCGGCCTGCCGCAGCTCGGATTTCTCAGCGACGATCAGGAGGTCTTCGAGCGGCTGCTGCGGCTGCCGGATGGGATTTTGCTCGTCACCGGTCCGACGGGATCGGGCAAGACGACGACGCTGTATGCGTGTCTGAATTACATCAATAAGCCGGACAAGAAGCTGATCACCGTCGAGGACCCGGTGGAATATCAGATGAGCGGCATCAATCAGGTGCAGGTGAATGCGGAGGTCGGCATGACTTTCCCCGCGGCTCTGCGCGCGATGCTGCGCCAGGCGCCGAACATCATCATGATCGGTGAAATCCGTGATGCGGAAACTGCGAACATCGCGATCAACGCCGCGCTCACGGGCCATCTCGTCTTCTCCACGCTGCACACGAATGACGCACCGAGCGCCATCGCGCGTCTCGTGGATATCGGCGTGCAGCCATTCCTCGTGTCATCTGCGGTGCGCGCGATGATCGCGCAGCGGCTCGTGCGGAAAATCTGCCCGAACTGCAAGGAGCCCGTGGAACTGACTCCCGCGGAAGTCACCTCGCTCGGAATCGATCCGACACAGCTCTCCGGCGCAAGCGTGGCGCACGGCACCGGCTGCGAAAAATGCAAGGGTCTCGGCGCGAAAGGACGCATGGGCATCTTCGAGATTTTCGAGATTGATGACGAGGTGCGCCACATGGTGAACACGCGCGCGACGACGGTGGATCTGCGCAAGCGCGCGCGCGAAATGGGCATGCGCACGCTGCGTGAGGACGGCATCCGCAAGGTGCTTTCGGGGATGACGACGGCCGAGGAGGTCATCAGCGCGACGATGTCCGACAACGCATAAGGAGGCGTCATGGGCATCTTCCGATTTGGCAAGAATCCGGCTGAGGAAAGTCCCGCTCCCGCTTTGTCCGCTGCGCCGGAGCAGGCTGCGCCTGCGATCTCCGCGGGAGGTCGCGGAGCCTTCGCGCCCATTGAGGATATTTTGCGCGTTACGGTGGATTCCGGCGCCTCGGATCTGCATCTCACCGTCGGCACGCCACCGGTGCTGCGCATCAACGGCCAGCTTGTGCGGATTGAGACGCGTGCGCTTTTCGCCGAGGACACGGACAACATCGCGACTGAGTTGGCCAGTGGCGATCAGCTTCACAAGCTGCGGACGGATGGCAGTGTGGATTTTGCGATCACGAGTGCGGGGCGGAACCGGTTTCGCATCAGCCTGTACCGGCAGAAGCGCACCACGGCGATCGCGCTGCGCCTGCTGCCGCGGGAGATGCTTTCGTATTCGGACATCGGCCTGCCGCCGATCGTGAAGGAACTCATCCGCCTGCCACGCGGCCTCGTGCTGGTGACGGGGCCGACCGGTTCCGGCAAGACCACTTCGCTCGCGGCGATGCTGAATGAGATCAATCTGAAGCTCGGCCATCACATCGTGACGATCGAGGATCCGATCGAATACATCCACGAGCACCAGTCGGGCATGGTGAACCAGCGCGAAGTCGGCACGGACGTGGGAACTTTTGCAGATGGCCTGCGGCGTGCGCTGCGGCAGGATCCGGATGTCATCCTCGTCGGCGAAATGCGCGATCTCGAGACGATGGAGACGGCGATCCGCGCCGCGGAGACGGGCCATCTCGTCTTTTCCACGCTGCATACGACGGGTGCGGGCCGCACGGTGGATCGAATCGTGGATTCATTTCCCGCGCACCAGCAGGAGCAAATCCGTGTGCAGCTCTCGACGAATCTGAAGGCGGTGATCTCGCAGCTCCTCATCCCGCGGATCGATCGGCCGGGACGCATCGCGGTCTTTGAGGTGATGACGAACACGCCGTCCGTCGCCGCGCTGATCCGTGACAACAAGACCTTCCGGCTTGCGACGGAAATCCAGACCGGCGCGAAGTATGGGATGAACACGATCGAGCAGTCGCTCGTGGATCTCTACCTTGCCGGCACCATTGCGCGGGAGGAGATTTTCGGAAAGGCCCAGGACCCGGAGCTTGTCGCACAGCTCCTCGCCGGGCGCGAACCACGCCGCTGATTCTATTTTTCACCCATGAACGCAAGACAGACACTGAACATTTTCGTCGAACAGGGACTCGTGGATCCGACCGTCGTGGACGACATCCTGCAGGAGGTCGCGAGTACGGGGAAAACGTTGTGCGAGGTGCTCGTGGACTATCAGGCGGTGACCGAGGACGGCTACTATGAGGGGATCGCGGGTGCGATCGGCGCGGAGTACGTGAACCTCAAGGATTTCGTCCCGCCGGCGGAACTGCTGAAGCTGCTGCCTGCGGGGCTTGCGCAGCTTCACCGCGCATTCCCGCTCGGGTACGAGGACAACATGCTGCAGGTCGCACTCGTGGATCCGCTGAATGCGCAGACGGTCGAGGATTTGCGTTTTGCAATCGGCAAGGATGTGCATCCCGTCGTCGCACCGATTTATCAGATCGAGGATCTCATCAAAAAGCATTACGGTTCGGATGCGGCGAGTCTGGACTCGATTCTCGCGGAACTCGGCGGTGGCATCCAGTTCGGCGGAGAGGGCGGAAACATGGATGTGAAGGAGATCGAGAGTGAGGCCAATGCGGCGCCGATCATCCGCTATGTGGACCTCGTGCTCGCGCAGGCGATTCAGGATCGTGCGAGCGACATTCATTTCGAGCCGTTCGAGACGGAGTTCAAGATCCGCTACCGCGTGGATGGCTCGCTGTACGAGATGTCGCCACCGCCGCGGCATCTCGCGAATCCCGTGATTTCGCGAGTGAAAGTCATGGCGAGCCTGAACATCGCCGAGCGCCGCATCCCGCAGGACGGGCGCATCCAGACGATGATCGCGGGCCGCACGGTGGATCTCCGCGTGAGCACGCTGCCGACGCAATTTGGCGAGTCCGTCGTGCTCCGCGTCCTCGATCGCAGCACGGTGAAGCTTGAACTCGAGTCGCTCGGGATGCCGGACAATATTTACAATTACCTGATCAACACGATCCAGATGCCGAACGGCATCTTCATCGTCACGGGACCGACCGGCTCAGGCAAAACGACGACGCTCTATGCGTGCCTGAACAAGATCAACACCGTGGATGCCAAAGTGCTCACGGCGGAAGACCCGGTCGAATACGAGATCGAGGGAATCATCCAGGTGCCGATCAACGAGGGCATCGGGTTGAATTTCGGGCGCGTGCTGCGCGCATTTCTCCGCCAGGATCCGGACAAAATCATGGTCGGCGAGACGCGCGATGTGGAGACGGCGCAGATCGCGATCCAGGCGTCGCTCACCGGGCATCTTGTGTTCACCACGCTGCACACGAATGATGCGCCCGGCGCGGTGACGCGTCTCATTGACATGGGAGTGGAGCCTTTCCTCATCTCCGCGTCGCTGGAGGCGGTGCTCGGCCAGCGCCTGATCCGCCGCATCTGCACGGTGTGCCGGAAGCCGTATGAACCGAGTGAAAGTGTGCTCGCGCAGCTCGGCCTCACACCGCAGGAAATCGGCGACAAGAGCTTCTACTACGGCGGTGGCTGCGACGTGTGCAACAACACCGGCTACCGTGGGCGCAAGGGCATCTACGAGCTGCTCGACATCACCGATCCGCTGCGCCAACTCATCAACGAGCGCGCCCCGTCCGTCGTGATGAAGCAGAAGGCCGTCGAACTCGGCATGGACACGTTGCGGCAGGACGGCCTGCGCTCGATCTACCTCGGCGAGACGACGATTGAGGAAGTACTTAAATACACGTAACCGCTTTTTCAGATGCGAATCGGTTTGGGATTGGACAAGATGAAGCCCATCCGCCACTAACTACCCAGCAACAAAGCCCCCCAAGATTTTATGCCGCGATTTGAATACACCGCCCTCGACGCAAGGGGAAGCGAGTCCACCGGAGTACTGGATGCCGCCTCGCAGAACGAAGTGGTCACGCAATTGAGACAGCAGGGATTTTTCCCCACGAGCGTCGTGCCCGAGGGGCAGGGGAAGAAAGTCGCCAAGGCAGTGAAGGGCGGGAACAAGGCGGTTGCGACGGCCAAGTCTTCGGAGAAGAAGGGCTTCGTGCTCTTCCAGCGGAAGACGGTGCCGACGAAGACGCTGATGATTTTCACGCGCCAGCTTGCGACGCTGATTGATGCAGGCCTCCCGTTGCTCAAGGGGCTGAACGTGCTCGCCAAGCAGGAGAAGGATCTGGTGCTGCGCAATTCGATCACGCAGATTGCGGATTCCGTGCAGGGCGGCAGCACATTCTCCGAGGCGATGGGGCAGCACCCGCGGATTTTCCACCGTCTTTATGTGAGCATGGTGAAGGCGGGCGAAATCGGCGGCGTGCTTGAGCTCGTGCTCACGCGCCTCGCGGAATTTCAGGAGAAGGCGCAGAAGCTGAAGAACAAGATCAAGTCCGCAATGACGTACCCACTCGTGGTGCTCGTGATCGCGCTCCTCATCCTCGTGTTCCTGCTCACGACGATCGTTCCGAAATTCGCCGGCATCTTCAAGGACATGCTCGGCCCGACCGCCACGCTGCCGGCGCTCACCGTGTGGGTGATGGGCGTGAGCGATTTCCTGCTGCACATGTTCGTCCCGCCGACCCTGTGGATCACGCTGCTCGGGATTCTCGCGATTGGTTCGGGATGGTGGGCGCTGAATAACACGGTGAAGGGCATTGATTTCATGGATCGCATGAAACTGAAGATGCCCATCTTCGGCGACATCTCGCGCAAGGGCGCGATTGCACGATTCACGCGCACTCTCGGCACACTCGTCACCAGCGGTGTGCCGATCCTGCAGGCGCTGAATATCACCAAGGAAACCGCCGGCAACGTCGTGCTCGCGGACGCCATCACAAAGGTCCACGACGCCGTGAAGGAGGGCGAGAGCATCGTCTCGCCGCTGGAGGCGAGCGGAGTCTTCCCGCCGATGGTGATCAGTATGGTGGATGTCGGCGAGGAGACCGGCCAGCTCCCCGAGATGCTGCTAAAGGTCGCCGAGGTGTACGACGACGAGGTGGATAACGCCGTCGAGAGCCTCACCTCGCTGCTCGAGCCGATCATGATCGTGTTCCTCGCCTTCATCGTCGGCACCATCGTCATCGCGCTCTTCCTGCCGCTCATTGAGATCATCAAGCAGATGCAGACGCAGTCCAACTGAGAAAGCAGTGGCGGCACCGGACGAACGGCATATTTTCCAACCATGAGAAGGCTCCCCACATCCGCTTTCACACTGATCGAAATGCTCACGGTGCTCGCGATCATCGTGATCCTGACGAGCCTCGTGGTCGCCGTCGGCGGCTATGTGCAGAAAAGGAGCGCCCTCGCGCGTGCCACCGGTGAAATCGCAATGCTCGTCTCCGCCTGCGAGAGCTACAAGTCCGACAACGGAAACTATCCGCGGGACACTTCGGGCACCACCAGCAAGACGGATGCGATCAATCCCAAGGTTGATCTGAACCCGATCGACCCCCAGACCAAGACGAAATACGAAGACTCGTCGCTCTTCCTTTACAAGGAGCTGAGCGGTGACAAGACGGGAAGCAGCAACGCCCCGGATGGTATTCCGGACGACGGTCAGCCCCGCTATTTGAAGGATGTTGAGCAGCGCATTCTCAAGGCGACGAAGAATCCCACGACCAAGGCCATCATATCCGTGCAATTCCTGCAGGATCCCTTTGGGTTTCCCTACGCCTACTCGACCAGTGCCGCAAAGGTTGAGTCCGATTTCCAGACCAAATTGCTGCAAAACCCAAGCCTCAGAGCCACGCTCCAGCGGCCGACCGGCCAGGCCCTCAAGGGGTACAATCCCGGCAGTTTTGACCTCTGGTCCACTGGCGGCAAGACCACGAGGAAACCTGGCGACACCGATGAAATGGTCCAGGCGAATTGGGTCAAGAACTGGTAGCGCACACGTGGCGCGGACATTCCTGTCCGTTGCATTTGTTCCTCGGCAGTAAGCCGGTTAGAGTGCTTCAGCGAAAAACGGCCACGACATTTCTTGGACCGCGCTAATCTCCGCCCTCGCTCAGCCGCTTCTTCGGCGCATCGAGCAGTAGCGCATGTGCATCGGCGAGCAACTGAGGGATGCGATCAGCGAACGGACTTTGTGAGCACGCCGCACGCACTTTTTCCGGATCAAAGTTGGCCGCATTCGTGCCGGGGAACCAGTGGCCTGCGTTGCCCATCAGGTTGTAGCGCATCTTGCCCCAGTCTGTGAGATCCAGCCCGCGCGCGTAGGTGTAGAGGCGCACGATCTCCTGCACGTTCACATCGCCGGGGACATCCACGTAGTTCGGCAGCCCCTCGCTCCAGCGCACGCACCAATCCGCCCCGAGCACCTCCGCCATCGCCGCGCGCAGCCTCTTTTCGATCGGCGTGGTGATTTCCGCCGCCTGCTCGTAGTGCGCGAGCCCCGCGATATGATCGTCAAAGTCCGACGGCTTCGCCGCCCCGAGGCTCAGCGTGTGAATCTCCGGGCGCGCGAGGCACCACAGGTCATTCCACTGCATCGGCGAAAGTGGCGCGCACAGCTCCGTGAGCGTCGGCGGCGGCGCGTAAAGTTTCCCGCCCTTGTCATTCGGGCTGATGATGAACATCCCCATGTCCCGTTTCGCCGCCGCCTGCACCGCGCGCCAGTTCAGTTCGTTCACGAAATACCAGTGCAGGTTCACGTAGTCGAACTCCGCCGTCTCGATCGCCTTCAGGATCAGGTCCGTCGTCGCATGCGTCGTGAACCCCACGAACCGGCACCGCCCCTCGCGCTGCAGCTTCCGCGCCTCGTCCAGGCACCCGCCCTTGCGCAGCGACCACTCCAGCAACTCCGCATTGTTCACGCCATGCAGCGTGAGAAGGTCCACATGCTCCAGCTTCAGATACGACATGGACTTCTCGAACGTCTCCCGGAATTCCCGCGCCGTCGCAAACGGCGCCACCTTCGTCTGCACGATCATCTTCTCCCGCGGCAAGCGTGGCAAAATCCACCCGAGCTGCATCTCGCTGCTCCCGTAGCCCCGCGCCGTCTCGATGTGATTGATCCCCAGCTCCAGCGACCGCAGGATCGTCGCCTCCAGATTCCGCTGCCCAGCCTCCTCCACCGCCTCCGGCGCAATGTCATCCCAACTCTGCTGGTAGCGCATCCCCCCGCAGGAAAAGACCGGCATCTGCAAATTCGTGCGACCGAAACGGCGATAGTACATGTGCCACTTATCCGAAGCGGGACGCCGCGCGGCAAGTCCGGGCATCAGCTCATCCGGGCGAAGTGGCGCAGCACCAGTAGGCGCGGGCGGAAGTCCGCGTCCGGGAGACTTGACGTTCCCTTGGCTGTATTCTCAATCTAGCTAGCCCCGTTCAACTGAACGCCCTCGATTTCCGCAAAAAATTTCCTCCCGTCCGTCTTCTCCATTTCCAAGTGGTGCTCCTATGAAAAAGCAAGTCCTCCTTTCCACCATCGCGTTGCTTTTGGTGCCGCTGGAATTCCGCGGCGACGATCAGGTGCGGTCCGTGCAGGAGGAACTGCGGCGGCGGAATCTCTATTTTGGCGACATTGACGGGCGGCGCTCTGGCGAACTTTCCGAAGCGATGCGGCGCTACCAAAAGCGCAAGGGATTCGCGGCGAGCGGCACCGAGGACCGCGACACGCTCCGCTCGCTGGGGCTCGCCGTCCGGCTCCCGGGTGAGTCTGCGCCGAAGGAAATGGAATGGCCCGACGAGCCGGTGCTCCGCAGCGACACGCCCATCGCCGCGCCCGCCGCCATCGAGGCGGTGATCGAGGAGACCGGAATTTTGCTGGAGGTCTTCAGCCCGAAGCGGACGTTCAAGCCGCCCACCGAAAAGGACATCATCCGCGCCTCGGCGCAGACCGTGCGTGTCGCCACCAAGATTCCCTTGCCGCCCATCGCCTCGCGCAACGATCCGAACCTCGCGCCGGCGCATCTCGTCATGTTCGCAAAAAAGTACATCCGCTCGCTCTCCTCCAAGCGACTCCAGGATCAGCTCCACTTTTACGGGGATCGCGTGAAGTATTTTCATAGCGGCATGATTGATCGGCGGATCATCGAGCGTTCGCTGGTCGAGTACGCGCGCCGCTGGCCCAGCCGGAGTTACACCATCGGCGAGGTGATTGACTACGCGCCGATCCGGGGCCGCGGCGAAATCGTGCTGACCTTCCGCGTGCATTTCAAACTCAAGGGCCAGGGGAAGAAAGTGGAGGGCATCACGGAAAATCGCGTCGTCATCAACGCCGCGACGGCCGACCCGCGGATCATTTCGATCGACGAGCGGCGCGTGAGAAAATGATCGGGGGCCGACTGCAGCAGGGCTGACGCAACGGGCACGAAGATGAAGGTTCAGACAAAAATCCTGCTGCTGCTGTTCCTCATCGTCCTGACTTTTATCGGCGGGCTCGTCACGATGCGCATCCTCGGCGCGGCGAAACTCCGCTCCATCGCCGCCGACCGCGCGGAGAAACGCAACCGGATGTTCGACGAATTCCTCAGCGAGCGAGGCGACAACCTCAAGGTAATCGTGGAGGACTCGACGAACTGGGACGACCTCGTTCGCGCGCTTGCGAAGAACGATCAGGCGTGGGCCACCGCCACCATCAGCGACCACACGCTCGCGACCTACCGCGCGAACGCGATTTGGGTCTATCGCCCCGACTTCACGCTCTTCACTTCGGTCAACAACCGCTACGCCGACAACCTGCGCGAGGCGCCGCTGCCGCCCGAAGCGCTCCGCGCGCTCTTCGCCGCCCAGCGGCCCGCGCATTTTTTTCTCCGCGTCCCGCAGGGCTGGATGGAAATCCGCGGCGGCACCATTCATCCCTCGCTCGACCGGCTCCGGGAGACCAAGACGCAGGGATACTTCCTCGCGGGCCATATTTGGATTGATGAGAACATCCGGCGGATGTCGCTCTTCACCGAATACAAAATCCGCATCGTCACCGGCGAAGAAATGACCGCCGTCGCTCCGAGCGCGGAGGAGGAGGGGCACATTCGCTTCACGCGCGACCTGGCCGGCTGGGACGGCCAGCGC
>JBDSAR010000433.1:0-6466 GCA_039922035.1 Chthoniobacteraceae bacterium | reverse complement strand
ACTTCGCAGAATTCGCGGACGGTGTGGGTCTCGTTGGTGGCGAGGACGTAGTCGTCGGGGGTGTCCTGCTGAAGGATGCGCCACATGCCCTCGACGAATTCTTTGGCGAAGCCCCAGTCGCGCTTCGAGTCGAGGTTGCCGAGGTAGAGGTCTTTCTGGATGCCGAGCTTGATGCGGGCGACGGCGCGCGTGATCTTGCGGGTGACGAACGTCTCGCCGCGGCGCGGGCTCTCGTGGTTGAAGAGGATGCCGTTGCTCGCATGCATGCCGTAGCTCTCGCGGTAGTTCACGGTGGCCCAGTACGCATAAACCTTTGCGACGGCATACGGGCTGCGCGGCCAGAAAGGCGTGGTCTCGGTCTGCGGGACAGCCTGCACTTTGCCAAACATCTCGGAGGAGGACGCCTGGTAAAAGCGCGCGGGCACCTTGCTCTCGCGCAGCGCCTCCAGGATGCGGATGGTGCCGAGGCCGGTGATGTCGCCGGTGTTTTCCGGGATGTCGTAGCTCACGCGGACGTGGCTCTGCGCGCCGAGATGGTAGATTTCCTCCGGCCCGATGCGGTCAATGAGGCGCGTGAGGTTCAGGGAGTCGCTGAGGTCGCCGTGATGGAGGAAGAGGCGGACACCGTGGATGTGCGGATCCTGGTAGAGGTGATCGATGCGTGCCGTGTTGAACGAAGATGCGCGGCGGATGATGCCGTGGACTTCGTAACCTTTTTCGAGAAGGAGGTCGGCAAGATAGCTGCCGTCCTGTCCTGTGATTCCTGTGACGAGGGCTTTTTTCATAAATGTACGGTGGTGAAATTCAAAACGATAGGGCGCGAAAATGTCGTCGGATTCAACGACGAAAGCGGCGATCCGTTCCGCCGCGTGCCGCTGCCATCATGCGGCATCCTTGTCCTGCTTGCGACGGATGAGCGGGGTCTTCTTACCCTCGACCACCGCCCGGTTGACGGTGACCTCCGCGATGTCCTCGCGGCTGGGCACGTCATACATCACGTCGCGCATCACTTTTTCAAAGAGCGAACGCAGCGCACGGGCACCAGTGCCGCGCTTCACGGCCTGCTCGGCAAATGCGCGCAGCGCGTCCTTGGTCACGGTGAGATGCACTCCCTCCATCGCGAGGAGTTTGGTGTACTGCTTCACGAGGGCGTTCTTCGGCTCGGTGAGGATGGAGACGAGTTCCTCCTCCAGCAGCGGATCGAGGGCGGTCACCACCGGGAGACGACCGACGAATTCGGGGATCATGCCGAAGCGCAGCATGTCCTCGGGCTCACAATGGCGGAGCAATTCGCTCACGGGGACCTCGGCCTCGCGTGTCTCCTGTTCTGCCTTCACGCCGGAGCTGAAGCCGAGCATCTTCTTGCCGCGGCGTTTCTCGATGATCCGGTCCATGCCGACGAATGCGCCGCCGCAGATGAAGAGGATTTTCTCCGTGGAGACCTGAATGTATTCCTGCTGCGGATGCTTGCGGCCGCCCTGGGGAGGCACGTTGCATGTGGTGCCCTCGAGGATTTTCAAGAGCGCCTGCTGCACTCCCTCGCCGCTCACGTCACGGGTGATGGAGACGTTCTCGGTCTTGCGGCCGATCTTGTCGATCTCGTCAATGTAAACGATGCCGATCTCGGCGCGCTTCACGTCGTAGTCGGAAGCCTGAAGCAGACGCAGGATGATGTTTTCCACGTCCTCACCGACGTAGCCGGCCTCGGTGAGCGTGGTCGCGTCCGCGATGCAGAAGGGAACATCCAAGATGCGCGCGAGCGTGCGCGCCATGAGGGTCTTCCCGCTGCCGGTTGGGCCGATGAGCAGGATATTGCTCTTGTCGATCTCGACTTCCGAAAGCGGATCGTCCCCGCCGCCGATGCTGCCGCCGATCGTGCTGTTGTGCAGGATGCGCTTGTAGTGGTTGTGTACCGCGACGCTGAGCGTCTTCTTCGCGGACTCCTGCCCGATGACGTAATTGTCGAGCTGGCGGCGGATTTCCGCGGGCTTCGGCACGCGGAGCTGCGTGCTGTGGCGCTTGGCCTCCTCGTTGAGTTCCTTGTCGAGGATACCCTTGCAAACATTGATGCACGAGTCGCAGATATAAACGCCCGGCCCTGCGATCAACTTTCGCACTTCTGCGTGCGATTTGCCGCAGAACGAGCACATGGTGAGATTGGAAGCGCGGGCCATCTTGCCTACTATAAGCGGAAACTGTTCCCCGTATCAGTCGTTTTTTGGCTTTGTGAGTTCGGCGAAGTTCGGGATGTCCTTCCGCGAATTCACCACCTCATCCACGAGACCGTATTCCTTCGCCTCCATGGCGCTCATGTAATAGTCGCGATCCGAGTCGTCGTGGACCTTTTTCTCCTCCTGGCCGGAGTGATGGGAGAGGATCCTGATCAGCCGCTTCTTCAGCTTGAACATGTATTCCACCGTGCGCTCGACATCGCTGGCCTGCCCTTGCGCGCCGCCGCTCACCTGATGGATCATGATGTCGCTGTTCGGCAGCGCATACCGCTTGCCCTTCGTGCCGGCGGAGAGGAGCACCGCGCCCATCGAGGCCGCCATCCCGATGCAGTACGTGTTCACGTCCGGCGTGACGAACTGCATCGTGTCGTAAATCGCAAGGCCTGCCGTGACGCTGCCGCCGGGGCTGTTGATGTAAATGTGGATGTCCTTTTTCGAATCATCCATTTGGAGAAACAGAAGCTGAGCGATGACGGAGTTCGCGACAAAATCGTCAATCGCAGTCCCAAGAAAGATGATCCGATCCTTGAGGAGCCGTGAATAGACATCGTAGGCCTGCTGGTTTCCACGCCCGTCCTGCTCGATGACGGTCGGAGGGTAATATGCACCGCGCGGGACGCTGATGCCGTTTTTTGGTTGGATGATCATTTCGTAGTTTTCCTTGGTCCTTCGGTCACTCCTTCGCCGGCTCCTCTGCCGGTGCAGGGGAATCCGTCGAAGCTGCTTCGGCGGACACGCTAGCCAGCGAGGCCACGAAATCAAGGGTCTTGGCTGTGACGAGTTCCTCGCGGATCTGATCGATGGCGCCGCGCTTCTGGAGTTCCTTCACCATCCGGTCGAAAGTCATCCTCGAACGTTGCGCGAGCGCCGCGATGCGGCGGCGGAGGTCCATCTCGGTGATCGTGATCTTTTCCTTCTCCGCGATGCGGAGCAAAATGAACGTGCCCTTGATGCGTTCACGCGCACTCTGCGCCGCGCTGCCCACGAGATCCTTCTCATGCTCGCGCAGGATTTCGTCGGCCACGCCGCGCTCCTGGTTTTCCTTCACGATTTCATCGAGGATGCTTTGCGTCTGCTGCCGCACGAGGTTCGTCGGCAGTTCGCATTCCACCTTTGAAGTGAGGTGCGTCATCACACAGGTGCGCTTGGCGGCGTCTGCCTGGCGCTGCTTCTGCCGCACGAGTTCCTCGCGCGCCAACGTGCGGAGTTCCTCGAGCGTCTTGCCCTTCGCGACCGTCCCGGCGAATTCATCATTCACCTCGGGCAGCGTGCGCTCCTTCAGTTCCTTGAGCGTCACCTTGTAGTGAATCTTGCTCCCGGGCATTCCTTCGACCGGAAAATCCTCGGGCACCTCGACGTCAAACTCGCGCGTCTCGCCGATGTTCGCGCCGACGAGATTTTTGCAGTAGCCGGGGAAAAACGCCTCCTCGGTCATCTTGATCCAGAAATCCTTGTTGTGCGAAAGCGGCTTGCCCGCCTTCGGGAATTTCACATGCACGGGCTCGCCCTCGATCGTCCCGTCGTAGTCCACCACGACGTAGTCTTCCATCGCCGCAGGCCGTGCCGGGGTCACATCCGGGAAATCCGCCTGCTGCTCGCGCAGATTCTCGATGGACTCGTCCACATCGGCATCCGTCACCTCCGTGGAGGGCACGCTCACCGGGACGCCCTTGTAGTCCGGCACGTCGAATTCCGGCTGCAGCACGAGCGTCGCGCGGAACTTCAGCGACTTGTCATCGCCCCACTCCACGTCCTCGATTTCCGAGAGCGAGAGGACGCGCAGCTTCCGCTCCTCGATGGCCTCGCGGCACGCGTCGCTGAGCACCTGCCGCGTCACTTCCTCGCGGATTTCCTTCGTGAATTTCTTCTCCACCACCGCGCGCGGCGCCTTGCCCTGACGGAAGCCGGGGAGCCTCGCCTGCTTCGTGTACTGGCTGGTGATCTCGCCCATTTTTTTCTGCACGTCGGGTGCGTCCACCTCGATTTTGAGGTTAGCAAGACAGTTCGGAAGCGGTTCAAATGCGACGTTCATGGTGTGTTATTGGCGGATTAAAGGGCGGCGAAAATAGCGGTCTTCGCGCGCTTGCCAAGCGGGGACTTCATCGAAATGAAGGTGCCTTTCAACAGCACGTGCCATTCACCCGTGATCGCGACGACGTGGAAAAGCTGTTGCATTCGCGCCAGAGGTGCGCTTTTCTCCCGGCCCCGAAAATTGCGCACAATTAAATAGCGCTGTTGGTCCTCGGACTCCGGCCGTCAGGTCGTGAGTCACATGCGCCGAGGGTAACCCAGCGACAGTAATACAAAAGGAAACAAACACTATGGCCGTCCGTCTTGGCCGCTTCGAACTACCCAAATTGCCCGTCAAGGACGAGGCAACCGCAACCCCCAACTACGCCAAATTTGTGGCCGAGCCCTTCGAGGCCGGCTATGGCGTCACCATCGGCAACGCGCTGCGTCGCGTGCTGCTCAGCTCCGTCGAAGGCGGCGCGATCACGAACGTGAAGATCACCGGCGCGAACCATGAATTTCAGACGCTGCCCGGCGTCGTTGAGGACGTGACCGACATCATCCTCAATTTGAAGCAGGTGAAATTCAAGTGCGCCGACCACGAGCCGCGCACGCTTTCCATCACCGTGAACAAGGAAGGCAACGTGACCGCCGGCGACATCCAGGAAGTCCAGGGCGTCGAAGTTGTGAACAAGAAGCAGATCATCTGCACGCTCGATAAGAAAGTGAAGTTCGAGGCCGAACTCACCGTCCGCGTCGGCCGCGGTTTCGCGACCGGCGACGAGAACAAGTTCGCGGACATGCCCATCGGCGTGATCCCGATTGACTCGATCTTCTCGCCCGTCACGCGCGTGAAATACGCAGTCGAAGCGACGCGCGTGGGTCAGCGCACCGACTACGACAAGCTCATCATCGAAGTCTGGACCGATGGCCGCATCGATCCCAAGCAGGCCGTCATCGAAGCCTCGAGCATCCTCCGCAAGCACATCGAGCCCTTCTACAATTACGACGAGGCACTCGTCGCGTTCGACGAAACGGCTCCTGCGCAGAACCAGGAAAACCAGAAGATGAAGAAGCTTCTGAACATGTCCGTGAACGAGATCGAACTCTCCGTGCGCGCGGCAAACTGCCTCAACAACGCGAACATCACCACCGTCGGCCAGCTCGCGCAGAAGTCCGAGCAGGAGATGCTGAAGTATCGCAACTTCGGCAAGAAGTCGCTCAACGAAATCAAGGAGAAGCTCACCGGACTCAGCCTGTCACTCGGCATGAAATTCGAGGCCGGCCTCGTGGACATCACCACTGCCGAAGTGCGTCCCGCGACCGAAGTCTAATCCAGCCGGCAAAGGCTAACCCAGAAATAGGAAGACAACTCAAATGCGTCACCAAAGAAAAACCGTCAAACTCGGCCGAACGCAGGGGCACCGCAATGCGCTCCTCTCGAACCTCGCCGTCAGCTTGATCGACCACGGGCAGATCAAGACGACCGTCGCGAAAGCGAAGGCCATGCGCCCGTTCGTCGAGAAGCTCGTCACCAAGGCCAAGACCGGCACGCTGCACGCGCGCCGCATGGCCCTCGCCGACCTCCGGCACAACGAAGGCGCCGTCCGCAAGCTCTTCACCGAGATCGGACCGCTGAACGCCGAACGCAAGGGCGGCTACACCCGCATCGTGAAGCTCGGCATGCGCCGCAGCGACGCCGCCGAAATGGCGATCATCGAGTGGGTGGACAAACCCGCCGTCGCCGTGCCCGAAGCCAAGCCGGCCGCCGCGAAGGCCAAGGCCGCCAAGGCTGGTGCGCCCGCGAAAGCTGAAGCCGCACCCGAGGCGAAAGCCGAAGGTGAAGCCAAGCCGAAGCGTGCACCGCGCAAGACGAAGACCGAAGGCGAAGCGGAAAGCTAAGCCGACGTTTCAAACAACTCACATGAGGGCGGGTCTGCGAAAGCGGGCCCGCCCTTTTGCTTTTGCAAGCGCGCGGCTGCGGCTATGCACGGCGGAGATGAACTCCGGATTTCTCGACAAACTCCTCGAACGCCTCGGTCGCGTCCGCCCGGAGGAAGTCCGCGACTACGTCGTGCGCCTCGCCGACGAGAAGGGATTCTTCGAGACGATTTTCGACGCACTGCACGAAGGCGTCATCGTCACCGACCCCGCCGGCGCAATCACGTATCTCAACCGCACCGCCTGCGGATTTTTCGGCATCGAGCGCGAAGCCGCGATGGGCC
>JBDSAR010000432.1:0-2390 GCA_039922035.1 Chthoniobacteraceae bacterium | reverse complement strand
ACCGGCGCGAAACTCGGCATCGTGAGCGTCGGTCCGGGACGCGAGCAGACCATCGTGCTTTGAGCACCCCGCGGCACATTGCGATCATCATGGACGGCAATGGCCGTTGGGCGCGCAAGCACGGCCTGCCGCGACTGAAGGGCCACGAACGTGGCGCGGCGACCGTGCGCGCAGTGACCGAGGAATGTGTCGCGCAAGGCGTGGAGTTCCTCACGCTCTACGCGTTCTCGACGGAAAACTGGAAGCGGCCCGACGAGGAAGTGGCCGGCCTTTGGGTGTTGCTGGAAACTTTTCTCGATCTGGAACTCCCGACGATGATGAAGAACGGCGTACGCCTCCGCACCATCGGCCGCACCCATGAGCTGCCAGAAAGCACGCAGAAGAAGCTCGCCGAGACGATCGCCACGACCGCGGGCAATGCGGCGATGACGCTCATTCTCGCGCTGAATTATTCGTCCCGCACCGAGCTGACCGACGCAGTGCGCTCGCTCTGCGCAGACGCCACGGCCGGAACCATCGACCCGGCGACGATCACGCCCGACACGATCAGCGCGCGCCTTTACACCTCGGAATACCCCGACCCCGACCTGCTCATCCGCACGTCCGGCGAGATGCGCCTTTCGAATTTCATGCTCTGGCAGCTCAGCTACGCGGAGTTCTACATCACGGCGAAGTTCTGGCCCGACTTCGGAAAACAGGACTTGCGCACCGCCATCGCGGAGTTCCACAAACGCGAACGCCGCTTCGGCGGAATTCAATAATGTCCAAAGGTCAAAAAGTTCTCGTCGTTGATCCGGACGCCGATTTCCTCAAGTGGGCGGTGAAGCAACTCACCGCCTCGGAGCTTATTGTCCTCTCCGCAAATCGCGCGGACGAGGCACTCACGATCTTCTCGCGCGAGTCGCCCGACCTCGTCATCGCGGACACGCACCTTGAACCGTACACCGGGCAGGAACTGCTCACAAAAATCCGCGAGCGCGACTCGAATGCCTTCGTCCTGCTCATCAGCCAGTACGGCACGACGCAGGCCGTCATCGAGGCGATGAAGCTCGGCGCGTTTGATTTTCTGCGAAAGGAAAGCCTGCCGTTCAATTTTCGCGCCGTCGTGGAAACGACGCTCAAGGAACAGCGCGCGACCAAAGCCGCGCGCGCATCGCGTCCGCAGCTCACCGTCGAGCAGCACCAGGACAGCATCGTCGGCCAGAGCGAGGCGATGCAGCAGGTCTTCAAATTGGTGGGCCGGGTCGCGCACTCCGACGCACCGGTGATGATCACCGGCGAGAGCGGCACGGGCAAGGAACTCGTCGCACGCGCCATCCATCACTATTCGAGCCGCAGCGCGAAGGGCTTCGTGGCGATCAACTGCGCCGCGATCCCCGAGCAACTCCTCGAGAGCGAACTCTTCGGTCACGAGAAAGGCGCATTCACCGGCGCGACCGGCCAGCGCATCGGGCGCTTTGAACAGAGCAATGGCGCCACCCTTTTCCTCGACGAAATCGGCGACATGCCGCTCACGCTCCAGGGGAAAATCCTCCGCGTCCTGCAGGACGGCGAGCTGTCGCGAGTCGGCGGCAACGACGTCGTAAAGACGAACGTCCGCATCATCACCGCGACGAACAAGAACCTCGAAACCGAGGTCTCCGCAAAACGCTTCCGCGAGGATCTTTTCTACCGGCTGAATGTCGTGCGCGTGCAGCTCCCGCCGCTGCGCCAGCGTATTGAGGACATCCGGCTGCTCGCCGAATATTTCGTGCAGCGAGTTTCCGAGGAGAAACATCTGCCGCGGCTGAAGCTCAGCGAGGAAGCCGTGCGCGTCCTCGAAGGCCACTCGTGGCCCGGCAATGTGCGCGAACTCGAAAATACGATCCAGCGCGCGTGCGTGCTCGCGACCGGCGACATCCTTTTGCCAAAGGACATCCCGCTCGGCATCCCGAACGCCGAGGCGACACCAGCAGGCTCCATTCAAAAAGAGGAGGCCATCGAGGCACTGCTCCGCGTTGCGCAGGCCGATCCGAGCATCGAGCTGCTGCCCTGGCTGGAGCGCGAATTCACCGTCCACGCGATGCGCCAAACGCGCGGCAACCAGGTGCAGTCCGCCAAGCTGCTCGGCATCACGCGCGCAACGCTGCGCAAGCGGCTCGAACGCTTCGGCATCACGCGCGAGCTTCACGTGCAGTGAAGGCTTGGCTCTGGAACGGCAGCGCGTTCGAGCCAGCCACAGCCGTCCCGATTTCCGACCGTGGCTTCCGCCACGGGATGTCGCTCTTCGAGAGCCTCCGTGTGTGGAATGGCGCGATCGAATTCTGGCCGGAGCACCAGCAGCGCATCCTCACCGCCTGCGCCGAGCGCGACTTCCCGATGCCCGATGCGGCGGTCGCAGCAGCCGGAGC
>JBDSAR010000431.1:0-4100 GCA_039922035.1 Chthoniobacteraceae bacterium | reverse complement strand
GCTTCTTTTCGATGTGGAGGCCGTTGGGGCGCGTCCACTCGCGGATGATTTCGCCGACGGGATCGGGGAGGTCGGCGACCTGCCGAACACCGTCGGCCATGGCGGCGAGGCGCTTCGGGTCGAGCTTGAGACGTTCGAGCATGGCGCCGGAGAGGTCGTTCGCTGTCGCCTTTTCGAGATCCTGCGCGTTGGCGGCGAGGATGTCGGTTTCGGCGGAGAGGAGTTCGTCGGCCATCGCGCGGATGCCGGCGTTTTTCTGCTCGGTGGTGCAAAGGCGAAGCTGGCGCGCGGCGGTGCGGGCGCGGCGGCCGTAGTCGAGGATCGTGTCGGCGAGAGTCATGTCTTTTGGAAAGTGGTCGGTTTGCGAGTTGGGTAAAGTGCTCAGATGTCAGTGCTCAGTTTTCTGGCGCCTGTGCGATGACTGAGGACTGAGCCGGAAGAACGGCAGGGTTTCAATGGCTCACTTGGCCTCTGGGGAAAGGAGGCAGAACTGTGCTTGTGAAAGAATTCACAAACTTTTGTTGCATTCGGAAAAGAGCGTGGCATTCTAACGGCGTTCTGGGGGGAACAGCCGGGTCGTTGGCCAATCGGTCAGCGGCCCGGCACTTTTTTTGCCCTGAAGGCTGGAGCCTTCGCTCACTGCGCATTCAGCGGGACGAGCGGCGGGAAATAGGTTCCCGCGGGCTTGCCTGATGCGGCTTGGATGATCTGCCCCGCTTTCCGCCCGCTCGCCACGACGGTCGGGATGCCCGCGCTCACGGCGGCGCGCACGGCCTGGAGTTTCGTGGACATTCCGCCGACGCTGAGGCGGCCCTTCTCTGCACGGACGAATTTTGTGACCGAATCGAGATCGTCCACGCGCGGGATCGTGCGGCCTTTTGCGTCGAGCAGGCCGTCCACGCTCGTGAGGAGGATGAGCAGGTTGGCATCCGCGAGGATCGCGACGGCGGCGCTGAGCGAGTCGTTGTCGCCGAACTTCAACTCCTCGACGGCGACGGTGTCGTTCTCGTTCACGATCGGCACGACGTGGTTCGCGAGCAGCCGCGCGACGGTGTTGCGGATGTTTGCGTAGGACGTGCGGCTGTCCATGTCTCGATGTGTGAGGAGGAGTTGCGCGACGGTGACATCGTGCTTTGCAAAATGATCCGTGTAGGTGGACATGAGCCGGCCCTGCCCGACTGCCGCGCACGCTTGGCGCGAAGCGAGATCCTCGGGGCGATCCTTCAGCCCGAGAGCGCCGAGACCCGCCGCGACTGCACCGCTGGAGACGATGATGACCTCGTGGCCGAAGCTCACGAGCACGGCGACTTCCTTCGCGAGCCGCGCGAACTGGCGTTGGTCGAGATTGGTCCCGCGCGGCGTGGCGAGGATGCCGGAGCCGAATTTCAGGACGATGCGTTTGTGTGCGGCGGTTGCCATGGGGGGCGCTACATAGCGCGAAGGGTGTGATTGTCGAATTCCGAATGTGCGTGGGAGGTGGGTGCGGACAAGGAGCGGCGAATTCTTCACCACTTTAGGAAATTCGATTGCCGGTCTTGCGGTGCCCAATGAACTCCGCGCTTCACGAACGCGGGGTGGACGTGCAAGGAATGGAGCATGAGCAAGAACACTCCCGCAACGCAGGCCGCACTCGATAATGCGGCGCTGCTCGAATCCGTCGCGAAAAATATGCGCCTTCTCACGGTTGCGGGCGACTCGCCGATCTACGCGGACAGCATCGCGCAACTCGCGGAGAGCGGTCAGTGGACGGAGATCGTGGATCGTTTTTACCGCACGCTCGCATTCGGCACCGGTGGTCTGCGCGGGCGGACGATCGGACGCAACGTGACGAAGGCGGAGCGCGGGAAAGCGGGCGAGGGGGATCGTCCCGAGCAGCCGTGCGTGGGCACGAATGCGATGAACTATTTCAACATCAGCCGCGCGACGCAGGGGCTCGTGGCCTATCTGCACGAGTGGTTCCGGAAGAAGAAACTGCCGGGCCACCCGAAGCTCGTCGTCGCGCACGACCCGCGGCATTTCTCCCGCGAATTCGCGGAGCTGACGGTGAAGGTTGCGACGGAACTCGGCTGCGACGCGGGTTTGTTCGAGGGGCCGCGCTCGACGCCAGAGCTTTCCTTCGCCGTGCGGCACACCAATGCGACCGCGGGCATCGTGATCACCGCGTCGCACAATCCGCCGCACGACAACGGCTACAAAGCCTACTTCGCCGATGGTGCGCAAATCGTGGAGCCGCACGCGGGCGCGATTATCGCGAAGGTGAACGCCGTCCAGAGTGACCGCTACACGCCCGTCGCGAAGGCGAAGCGCGGCAAATTGATCAAGCTCGGGAAGGAGATTGACGACGCATACATGGCGCGGCTGGAGACGCTCGTGCTCGATCCGAAAATGGTGAAGGCCGCGAGCGGTCTGAAGATTGTCTTCACGAGCATCCACGGCACTGGCGGCGTGATCACGAAGCCGATGCTGAAGAAGCTCGGCTTCCGATTCACCGTCGTGCCGGAGCAGGACAAATTCGACGCGCGTTTCCCCACCGTGAAATCGCCGAACCCCGAGAATGCCGAAGCGCTTTCGATGGCCATCGCGCTCGCGGAAAAGGAAGCCGCGGATGTCGTGATGGCGACCGATCCCGACTGCGATCGCATGGGCGTCGCGATTCGGAATGCGCAGGGAAAAATGGAACTGCTCACGGGCAACCAGATCGGCTCGCTCATCGCCGCATACCGCGTGGGCAAATTCATCGAGCAGGGAGTCATCACTCCCGCGAATGCGAAGAACTGCGCGATCATCAAAACGTTTGTGACGACCGATCTGCAAAAGGCCATCGCGGCCAAGCACGGGCTGCGCTGTGTCGAGACGCTCACCGGTTTCAAATATATCGGTGAGAAACTCGGCAAATACGAAGCGGCGCTGCCTGCCGCCGTGCGCGCCAAGTATCGCAAGCTGAGTGAACTCGAAACCCGCGATCTGCGTCTGAAGCACTCGACCTATTACGTGGCCGGCGGCGAGGAGAGCTACGGCTACAGCGCGCACGATTTTGTCCGCGACAAGGATGGCAACGCAGCCGTCGTGATGTTTGCCGAAGTCGCCGCATGGGCGAAGTCGCGCGGGCTGACGATCGATGAGCTCCTCGACGAAATTTACGCCGAATACGGCTTCTACTGGGAGAAGAACGGCACGCTGACCTTCGAGGGCGCTGACGGCGCGGCGAAGATTGCCAAGCTCGCCGCAGGCTACGCCAAGACGGCACCGAAGAACATGGATGACGCGAAAGTCACCGGTGTGCGGGACTTCATGGCGAAGACTTACAAGGACGTGGAGGGCGACACGATTCCCCGCGAGAAGATGGTGATTTTCGATCTCGCCGATGGCCGCCGTGTCGCCGTGCGCCCGTCGGGCACGGAGCCGAAGATCAAATTCTACATGTTCGTCCGCCGCGATCCGAAAGGTGCGAAATTCGGCGCGAAGGAACTCACTGCCGTGAAGAGCGAGGCGCGTGCGTCGCTTGATGCGCTGTGGCAGTGGATTCAGGCGGATGTGAAGCAGCGGCTATAAATTTCCCATTCTGGCGCAGGAGTCGCTTAACCACTGCTGCCATTTATCCAGAAATCCATGGGACAAGACATCCAACTCGACGGCGCTGAAATCTCGATCGTCAAAGCCATCGGCATCGGTGGTGGCGAAGTTGATGGCGGCACATTGATTGAGCGGTGTGCGGATTTGGATCTGGCGGAACTGATGGACGCGCTCCACGGGCTCATGGACATGGGCTATGTCGAAGGCGACTCGGACGTATTTTACAACGCCGAGGAGATGGGTGACATCAGTTTCCGGGTGAACTCCGGCTACTCGAAGGATCTGAAGGACGCCCTCGACGACAGGCCGCAGCCGAAGAAGAGCAAGCGCGTGCGACGCGAGTAGCGGCAATCATCGGGCTTGGCAGGAGGAGGCATTGCAGGGCATTTCGGCGCGGTGACCAATCGAACAACGACCGGCAAGCCATCGCGCCTTGCACGCTGGTGGCCCTGGCTGGCGGCTGTGCTCAGCGGCGTCCTGCTGGTGCTCAGTTTTCCGCCTGCGGATGTCGGCGGGATCGCGTTCGT
>JBDSAR010000430.1:0-7489 GCA_039922035.1 Chthoniobacteraceae bacterium | reverse complement strand
CCAACCCGTGATCGAACCGATGAAAACATCCCGCCGCATCGCATTCACCCTCGCGCTCATTCTCACGGGCGCACACTCACTTCGGGCAGATTTTCTCGAGCTGAAGATCCGCGAGACCACAGCGGAGCATGTGTGGAACTGGGTCTTCGCGTTCTTCGCCCTCATCATCCTCCTCACATTGCGCGCCTCGCGCAGCCAGGGAGGCAGCGGCCGCTGAACATGGACGGGGCACTGCTCGCAAAATTCCTCACCGGAGGCGCACGCCGAATTCATCTCATCGGCGTCGCCGGCTCCGGCATGAGTGGAATCGCGGGTCTGTGCCTTGCGCTCGGCCACCGCGTGAGCGGCAGCGACAAGGCTTCAAACGTGGAGACGGCCCGATTGCAGACGCTCGGCCTCGATTTTTCATCGCCGGCAAATCCCGAGAAAGTCTGCGATGCGGAACTGGTAATCTATTCCTCGGCAATCAAACCCGCTCATCCCGACTATGCTCGCTCGATGGAGCTTGGCCTGCCGCTCGTTCGCCGGGCGGATGCTCTCGCGGCGATCATGCGGCAGACAAAGGGGATCGTGATCGCGGGGATGCACGGGAAGACGACAACGAGTTCGATGGGTGCGCACGTGCTGCGTGCAGCAGGACTGCATCCGTCGCACTACGTCGGCGCGGAGATTCCGATCCTCGGCACGAACGCGCTGTGGGATGCAGCGGGCGAATGGTTCGTCGCGGAGGCAGATGAGAGCGACGGGACGATCGTCAATTATCACCCGGAGCACTCGGTCATTCTGAACATCGAGGAGGAGCATCTGGATTTTTACGCCGACCTCGCGCACATCGAGCGCGTGTTCCAGCAACTGCTGAGGCAGACGTCGGGCAGCGTGTTCTACTGCGCGGACGACAAGCACGCGGCGCGCACCTGCTCCGCGCACCCGCGCGCGATTTCATACGGCGCAGCGCCGACCGCGGACTACCGATTCGAGGACGTCCACCCGAAGGATTTCCAGACGCACTTCATCGCCACGCGGCGCGGCGAACTGCTCGGCGCGGTCACCCTGAATGTGCCCGGACTCCACAACGTGAGCAACGCGACGAGCGTAATCGCGCTCGCGACGGAACTCGGCGTGCCGTTTCACAAAATCGCAGAAGCGCTCGAATCTTTCCGTGGTGCGCGGCGGCGATTTGAGATCAAGCACCGCTCCGAGCGGTTCATGATCGTGGACGACTACGGGCATCACCCGAGCGAAATCCGAGCGACACTCGCGACCGCGCGCGGCACGGGGCGCAAGCGCATCCTCACGATGTTCCAGCCGCACCGCTACACGCGCACCCAGGCGCTGCGGGATGATTTTGGCCGCGCATTTGAAGACACGGATGTCCTCGTGCTCGCGGACATCTATGCGGCGAGCGAGACGGCGATCCCCGGTGTGACTGGGCAGACGATCGTGGATGCGATCGCAGAGCACACGGCGCAGGACGGCGTGAGCTTCCAGCCGGCGCGGCAGAAGATCGCCTACGACATTGGTCGCATGATGGAACCCGGCGATCTCGTGATTTCACTCGGTGCGGGCAATATCCACGAGCAAGGCGCGGTGCTCGCGCGCGATGCGGCGGCGCTCGACGACATCCTGAACGTGATGGGCCCCGGCATGGCGCGTCTTTACGAACCGCTCTCAAAACACACGACGATGCGCGTCGGCGGACCGGCGCAATTTTGGGTGGAGCCGGAGACCGAGGAGGGCTTTGCCCGGCTCGTGCGCTTCACGACCGATCGCAAAATCCCGCTGTTCGTCATGGGCCGCGGCTCGAATCTTCTCGTGCGCGACGGCGGCATTCGTGGAGTGGTCGCGCATCTCTCGCGTGGGGAATTCAAACGTCTCGACGTTCACGGCACGCACATCAGCGCAGGTGTCGGCGTGAAGCAGCGCGAACTGGCGATCGCGGCGCGTGATGCGCAGATCGGCGGCTTCGAGTGGTTCGAGGGCATCCCGGGAAATGTCGGCGGTGCGCTGAGGATGAATGCGGGCGCGATGGGCGGCGAAACTTTCAAGCAGGTCGTAAGCGTGCGCTTCGTGGACGAAAACGGCGAGTTTCACACGCGCACTCCGGCAGAGCTGGAAGTGCGATATCGCGACGTGCCGGCGCTCGCGAAAAACTATGCGGTGAGCGCGACGTTTCGCGGGGAGCCGGCAGCGGCGGCGGACATCGCGGCGCGGCTCGACGAGAGCCAGCAGAAGCGCCGCACAAGCCAGCCGAAGGAATCGAGCGCGGGCTGCATTTTCAAAAACCCCGGCGCCACGCCCGCAGGAAAACTCATTGATGAACTCGGACTGAAGGGCACGCGCGTCGGCGGTGCGCGGGTGTCGGAGATTCACGGCAACTTCATTGTGAACGAGGGCGGCGCGACTGCGCACGATGTGCTCGCGCTCATCGCTCAGATCCAGGAACGCGCGCGTGCGGAGCGGAAGATCGAATTGCACACGGAGGTCCAAATCGTTGGACAGGAGGAGCCCGTCTATGTCTGAAACTGCATGCATCGCCGTGAAAGAATGCGTGCCATCGCGGCGTATCCACCCTGATGAATCCACACACCATTTCCATGCCATTTGACCTCACAGGAATTCCAGTCGCCGTCCTCATGGGCGGCCCCGGTTCGGAACGCAAAGTCTCGCTGAAGTCCGGCGAAGGAGTCGTGGAGGCGCTGCGTTCGATCGGCGCGGTCGTCACGCCGGTGGATGTCACTGGCGCGGATTTCGTCGTACCCGCGGGTACGCGTGTCGCGTTCAATGTCGTGCATGGAACGTTCGGCGAGGACGGGCAGATCCAGCGCGTCCTCGAATCGCGCGGCATCGCCTATACGGGCGAGGGCGTGAATGGGTCGGAGCTGGCGATTGACAAGATTGC
The DNA here is from genome assembly GCA_039922035.1 of Chthoniobacteraceae bacterium. Taxonomy (GTDB): domain Bacteria; phylum Verrucomicrobiota; class Verrucomicrobiia; order Chthoniobacterales; family Chthoniobacteraceae; genus SXWH01. Next base: position 4,590 of record JBDSAR010000430.1, on the reverse strand, counting down.
GTCAAAAAAACGCTTCGTGAAGCGCGGCGTGCCGACGGCGAAATCGGAAATCATCCGTGATGGCGCGAGGCCGACCTTGCCGCTGCCGCTCGTGATCAAGGCGCCGAAGGAAGGCAGCAGCGTGGGCGTGTTCATCGTGAAGACGCAGGCGGAGCTCGACGACGCTCTCACACAGGGTTGGAAGTTTGGCAACGAACTGCTCGCCGAGGAATTCATCGCGGGCAAGGAACTGACCGTCGGCATCGTGGGTGATCTCGCGCTGCCGGTGATCGAGATCCGCGCACTGAAGGACTTCTACAATTTTGACAACAAGTATCCCTTTCTGAATCCGAATGCCGCGGGCGCGGATCATTTCTGCCCCGCGCCACTCGACGCCAAGACGACGAAGCTCGTGCAGGACACCGCGCTCGCTGCGCACCGCGCACTCGATCTTGAAGTCTATTCCCGAGTGGACATTCTCATGACTGACGCAGGCGTGCCCTTTGTGCTCGAGGTGAATACCATTCCCGGCATGACCCCGGTGTCGCTGCTGCCCGAGGCCGCCAAGGAAGCGGGCATTAGCTACGCCGAACTTTGCCGCCGCATTATCGAACTCTCACTCGCCGCCCGCCACACCAGCCCATGAAACGCAAACGCCCAAGCAACCTGCGCCTCACATCAAACCGCGAAATGAGGAAGAAATACTTCATCGAAGGAGTCGTGAAACGCGACACCAACGAGACGTGGTGCGCATTCCGCCACTGGGTGTGGCGGCTGGTGAAAGTGTGCACGCTGCTCGCGTTGATCGGCGGCGCAGGCTACGGCGCGACGGTCGGCTGGAAGAAACTTTTCTGGCAGAATCCCGAATACGCGCTGAAGGACATCGAGTTCAACTCGGACGGCACGCTCACGCGCGACCAGGCGCGCACGGCGGCGAAGATCAAGCCGGGCGGGAACATTTACTCCTACAAGGTCTCCGCGATCCGCGATGCGATCCGCACGCTGCCGCAGGTCGAGAGCGTGGAGGTGACGCGCTATCTGCCGAATCGCATCGAGGTCACCGTGAAGGAACGCAAGCCGACCGCGTGGCTCGCCGCTGCGCCCGGAGAAAAATCCCCGTCGCCCGAACCCACGCATCTGCTCGACGCAAGCGGCATCGTCTTCCAGCCGAAGCGCGTGCTCCATGAATTCAAGTCGCTGCCGGTCATCACCGGCGTGCAGACGGAGGACCTCGATCCCGGCAAGCTGATCCGCAAGGCCGAGGTGATCGCCGCGCTCGACTTGCTGCGGCACACGCGCGAGACGGGCTCGATCAAAGTGACGTCCGTGGATGTCTCGAAAGGCTGCTTCATCGTCGCCACCGACCAGAAGCGCGCGCAGCTCACCTTTGGCCTCGACGACATCGCCGGGCAGCTCGATCGCCTCAGCATCGTGCGGAACGAAGCGGGGCTGATCGGGCAGGAAATCCAGACGATCAATCTCATCCCGATGCGGAACATTCCCGTGACTTTCATGCAGCCCGCACCCTCGGAAAACGAGGATGCTCCCGAGCCAACTCCGGCTCCAGCGCCCAAGGCCGCTGCGGCGAGCAAGGGCAAGGGCGGGGCCGTGAAAGCCGAGCCTGTTTCCGTGACCCGTCGCTCCCAGCCGACGCCGAAACGCGACGAACCTTCCAAATCCAAGGAGACGCCGAAGGGCGAAGGCACCGGGCTCCTGAAACGCTTCCGCACTGCCTAGTCCAATCCAATGGCCAAGGACCGCATAGTCGTAGGACTCGAAGTGGGCACCTCGAAAGTGTGCGCGATTTCCGCAGAGCTAAAACGCGATGGGACGATCCAGATCCTCGGCGTCGGCGAGGCGCCTTCGCGCGGTGTGCGCAAGGGCGAGATCGTGGACATCGAGAATTGCGGCAAGTGCATCCGCGAGGCGCTCGCGGACGCGGAGGAGAAGAGCGACGTGATGATCAAGAACGTCTATCTCGGCATCACCGGCGCGCACATCCAGGGCTACAACAACCGCTGCTCGTTCACGCTGCCCGAGGATCGGGAGAAGATTGATTCGAGCGACTTCCTCCGGGTGCAGGAGGCGGCGCGCACGTCGCCGATTCCGTCGCAGAACATGTTCGTCCACACCATCCTCCAGCACTACTATGTGGACGGGCAGGACGGCGTGCTGAACCCCATCGGCATGCACGGCCGCAAACTGGAGGCAGATTTTCACATCATCCACGGCGTCGCCACGCGCATCCGCAACAGCATCCAGTCCATGATCGATCTCGACATCGAGATCGAGGATATCGTCTTCACACCTTACGCGGCGGCGCAGGCCGTGCTCGATGTGAATCAAAAGAGCACCGGCGCGATCATGGTGGACATCGGCGGCGGCACGACGGGCTACATCGTCTATGCGGGCGGCGCAGTGAAGCAGAGCGGCGTCATCGGCATCGGCGGGGATCACATCACGAACGACCTCTCGCTCGGCCTCCGCATCCCGATGGGGAAGGCGGAGCGGCTGAAGATTGACGAGGGAAGCTGCACCATCGGCGGCACGATTCCGGGCGAGGCCGTGGTGCTGAGGGACGAGCACGGATTCGCGGGCCGCGAGATCGAGCGCGAGATGCTGAACACGATCATCCACATGCGAATCCGCGAGACTTTCGAGCTGCTGAAGCGCGAACTCGACAAGGGGCGCTACCACGAATTCGCGGGCGCCGGGATGGTGCTCACCGGCGGCAGCTCCGCACTGCGCGGCATCCAGGGAGTCGCCGAGGAAATTTTCCAGATGCCCGTGCAGGTCTGCCGCGCGCAGAATGTTTCCGGCGTCACCAGCGCCTTTGAAAATCCCCAGTACTCCACTGCCATCGGCCTCGTGAAATACGCGCAGGCCACGCTCGACGATGAGCCGGGCGGATGGTTCGACTGGTTCAAAAAGTGGTTCCGCTAAAGCCATGCTCGCACTCAAACGCTCCCACCCATCGGCCTCACCCGTCATCAGAATCCTCGGCCTCGGCGGCGCGGGCGGCAGCGCGCTGGATCGCCTCGTGCTCGACGGCATCGAAGGCGTGACCGTCGTCGCGCTGAACACCGATGTGCAGGCGCTGAATGGCAGCGTGGCCCAGCAAAAAATCCAGCTCGGCCGGGCCGCCACGCGTGGGCTCGGCGCGGGCGGCGATCCCGAGATCGGCTATCAGGCCGCGGAGGAATCCGCCGATGAAATCAAGGCCGCCATCGAGGGAGCGGACATGGTTTTCCTCTGCACCGGACTCGGGGGCGGCACCGGCAGCGGCGCGGCACCGCTCATCGCGCACATGGCGCGCGGCAGCGGCGCGATGGTCATCGCCTTTGCCACGATGCCGTTCACTTTCGAGGGGAAAAGGCGGCGCACGCAGGCGGCGGAATCCCTCGCGCAACTCGAAAAGCAGGCGCACCTCGCGGTGTGCTTCGAGAACGATCGCCTCGGCGAAACTGCGCCGCACAACGCGGGCGTGCAGGATGCGTTCGTCGCCGCGGACCAGATACTCAGCCAATCCATCCAGGCCATCGCCGCCATCGTCCGCCGCGGTGGCATCATCCCCACGGGGCTCGACGAACTCGCCGCCGCCTTCCGCCGCAAGCACCCGCGCTGCCTCTTCGGATACGGCGAGAGCGAAGGCGCGAACCGCGTGCATGAGTCGCTCACGCGCGCACTGAAAAGCCCGCTCATGGACAAGGGCAAGATGCTCGCGGAGTGCCACAGCGTCGTCATCCACATCGCCGGCGGCGCCGACCTCACGGTGCAGGAAGTCACCACGCTGATGGAGGAGTTCAACAAGCACATCGGCGACGACACGCGCATTGATTTCGGCGTCGCCACCGATGCGAAACTCGGGCGGAAGCTGTGCGTCACCATCATCAGCTCGACCGGTGCGCCCGAGGCGGGAGCCGAGCCTGCGCCTGCGCCCGTCCGCACGCAGCGCACCGTCCCCCGCCCCGCGCCCGTGGCTGCGGAACCTCCGGCGCGCACGAGCGCCGCGGCAGTCCCGGAGGAGCACGATGATGCCGATTTTGCCGCCGAGGAAATGGAACCTGCGGCAAGAAAGGAACCCACCGCGCCCGTGAAGACCGCGCCCGCGGCGCAGACGTACCGCAAGGCCACGCCGGAAAAAACGGCGGCGGCGAAGAAGGAGGAGAAGGCCGAGCAGATGACGCTCGAACCGGCGAACCGCGGACGCTTCGAGAAATCCGAGCCGACGATCGTGGACGGGCAGGATCTCGATGTGCCGACTTTCCTGAGGAAGAATCTGAAGCTGAAGTAGCGCGGCGGCGAGGCTCCAAATGTTGGAACATGGAGGCTGGTTCGGAGGAAACGTGGGGGCTGTTCGGCCTACGGCGGGCTCGCGTAGGGCTACGGTGGGGTCATGTTCGACCGAACACGGGGTCGTGTTCGGCCTACGGCGGGCTCGCGTAGGGCTACGATGGGGTCATGTTCGACCGAAAATGGGGTCTTGTTCGACCGAACATGGGGTCTTGTTTGACCGAACATGGGGTCTTGTTCGACCGAACATGGGGTCTTGTTCGACCGAACATGGGGTCTTGTTCGACCGAACATGGGGTCTTGTTCGACCGAACATGG
>JBDSAR010000429.1:0-7110 GCA_039922035.1 Chthoniobacteraceae bacterium | reverse complement strand
ATGCAGAGCTACCTGCTGCAAATCTGGAAGCGCGTGAACGTGACGATTCTTTTCATCACGCATGATCTCGACGAGGCGATCTATCTGTCGGACCGCATCGTCGTGCTCGGTGTGAATCCCGGCGGCGTGCGCGAGATCATCGAGAATCCCGTGCCGCGGCCGCGCACCGTGGCGCAGCTTCTCTCGCCGGAATTCCTCGCGACGAAGCGACGGCTCGACGAACTCATTCACGGCCACGCGACGGAGGAAGAGGAGGATAAGCTGCCAGTCATCAAGCTCACGGAAGCCGGCGATGAAGTGGAATGACGCGCCGTATTCACCCGAGCCGCGCTTCACCTGGCCGGACGGCCATCGCTGCGCGGCGATGCTGTGCTTCGACGTGGACGGCGAGACCACGGTGCTGAGCGAAGACGCTTCGCTCGCACGCAGGCGCACGCTGATGTCGCAGACGGAATATGGGCCACGTGTCGGCGTGCCGCGGCTGCTGGGATTGCTCGCGCATCTCGGAGCGCCCGCGACATTTTTCATTCCGAGCTACATCGCGGAGGAGCATCCGCGAATGGTGGAGGAGATCGCGAAAGGCGGACACGAGATCGGCCTGCACGGGCATCTGCACGAGAAGCTCGCGTATCTCAGCGAGACCGAGGAGGAGGCGGTGCTCGTCCGCAGCATCGAGATTCTCACGAAGCTCACCGGACGCCGCCCCGTCGGCTGGCGAGCGCCGTGGTTTGAGACGAACCCGTGGACGCCCGATGTGCTGAAGCGTCACGGCGTCGAATACAGCGCGAGCCAGATGGGTGACGACGTGCCGTACGTTCATGCGAACGGCGTCGTCGAAATTCCCGGACAGTGGCTGCTTGAGGACTGGGAGCAGTTCGCATTCAGCGCGGACCCGGCGTGGGGATTCGTGCCGGAGAATTGCGAGAAGGTCTTCGATCTTTGGTGGCGAGAGTTTGAGGCGATGCACGACTTCGGCTGCTGCTTCGTGCTCACGCTGCACCCGTGGCTGAGCGGGCGTCCGTCGCGCGTGCGGCTGCTCGAGGAAATCGTGCGCCGGATGCAGGCGAAAGGCGGCGTGTGGTTCGCGCGCGGTGGCGAAATTTCTGACTACGTGCGCACGAATCCAGCCGCGCGTCGCGAGATCGATTTCGACCATCCGCAACTCTCAGCCAAATGACGCCATGCCAGTGATCGACGAGCGCCAGGTCCGCGCGGCCTGCGCATTCAACCAGCATCTCAATGTCCCGCAGTCCACGCCGCGCGATCCGGGTTCGGACGAAGCCGGGCTGCCTGCGATTCTCGCCGACGTCCAGACGACTGCGGACCGGCCGCTTTGCGAAAGCCACACGCTGCCCGCTGCCGCTTACACGAGCGAGGCCTTCTACCGCTGGGAAGAGCGCCACGTCCTGCGTGCGGGCTGGCAGTGCGTGGCGCATGTCTCGCAGCTTCCGTCCGCGGGCGATTTTGTGACGCTCGATCTGCTCGGCGAACCGCTCATCGTTGTGCGCGACAAGGACCAGCGCGTGCGCGTGCTTTCGCGCACCTGTCCGCACCGCGGGATGGACATCATGCCGCCGGGCTTCGGCCACGGCCCCGCGGAATCGCGCGGCGGCGTGCCGGACTGCGGGCACACGCGACTTTTCCTCTGCCCGTATCACTCGTGGACCTTCGACCTCGATGGCCGGCTGAAGGCGTGCCCGGAGATGCATGAGGCGAGCGGATTCCAGCGCGGCGAGTGGGGCCTGCGCGATTTCCGCAGCGAGGTCTGGCACGGGTTCATCTTCGTGAATCTCGACGGTTCCGCTCCACAGACACCGAGCGAGGAATGGGCGGGCTTCAGCGAGCATCTCGAAAAATGGGCTGCGCAGGATCTCGTGGTCGTGGATGCGCGGGCGTGGGATTGCCCGTTCAACTGGAAGGTGATCGTGGAGAATTTCATGGAGAGCTACCATCACGTCGGCGCACATTCGCAGTCGCTCCAGCCGATGATGCCCGCACGCGGCACGTGGACGGAGGAGGAGCGTGCGCACTTCATCCGCTGCCATCTGCCGTACGGCGAAAAGGAGCGCGGCGCGATCGCCGATGCCGAAGCTGCAGGAGGTGCGCGCGAAATTTTCCCGCTCATTCCCGGCCTCGATGAACGCTCGCGTTTCGAGTGGGGCCTCACGTTGGGATTTCCAAATTGGCTGCTCGCCTACGTGCCCGACTGCCTCATCTGGTATCGCGTGCAGCCCGAGGGACCGCACCGGCACAAGCTCCTCACGACGCTGCTCGTCCCGCGCGCGGTCACGCAGTTGCCGGACTTTGCAGAACGGCTCGAACGCATGACCGCTGCGAGCGTGGGCTTTCACCTCGAGGACATGGAAATGTGCGTCGGCGTCCAGCGCGGCTACTACGCGAGCGGATACCAGCGGGGACGGCTGAGTCATCTCGAAATGCCCATCTGGCTTTTCCAGCGCTACCTCGGCGCGCGGGCGCGCGGAACATGGCCGACTCACGATCGTCCCCCGGCGCCGTCGCAGCGATGAGTTCCTTTTCGCTCTGCCGCAATTCTGCCGTGGTGCTCGAAGATTCCTCGGGCATTGGCCGAATGTCCGAACAGTGAAGTGGAACGATGCTGCATGAACCAACGAGTGTCAGAGCGTGGCAGGCCTCGTCATTTGCCCCGACGATGGTCGTGGTGCCGGGAGGCGGCTTCGTGATGGGCGGCGGCGCGGACGACAAATTCACGAATGACACCGAGCGTCCCACGCATCGCGTCGAGGTGCCGACGTTCTCGCTCGCGCGGTTTCCCGTGACGACGGCCGAGTATCGGAGGTTCGCGCCGGAGCATCGCGACGAAGCGGATGAATCGCTGCCCGCCGTCGGCGTGAGCTGGCACGATGCGACCGGCTACTGCAAATGGCTCAGCCGCGAGACCGGCGTGCCGCATCGCCTGCCGAGCGAGTCCGAGTGGGAATTTGCGTGCCGCGCCGGATCGGCGGCTCCGTTTTCGTGCGGCCACGAGATGACGATGCGCGATGCCAATTTCCTCTACAGCGAAACCAGCGAGCGCATCGGCCCCGGCAGGCGCACTCGATGCGGCGAATTTCCGGCCAATGCATTCGGACTCTGCGACCTCCACGGCAATGTCTGCGAGTGGGTGCAGGACGTGTGGCACGCGGACTACACCGGCGCACCGCGGGACGGCTCAGCATGGATCAGCGGTGGCGACGCGGAACGGCGTGTGGTGCGCGGAGGCGCTTGGGATTATCTGCCGCGACTTCTCCGCAGCGCATGGCGCGACGGCCTTGATGCCGGCTGCCGCCGCGACAATGTCGGCTTTCGCATCGCATCACCGAACGTTGGCCCTTGATGGAACTCCTCCTTTTCAAAACGCTCTGGGGAAGCACGGGCCCACTTGCCAAATCCATCGCACACGCTCAAGCCAACGGCTTCTGCGGACTCGAAGGCCAGGCGCCGCGAACAGCCGGGGAGCGCCACGCTTTCCGCGCAGAACTCGACTCAGCCGGGATGGATTTCATCGCGGAGATCTGCACAGCCGGCAGCTACGTGCCCGACCGCAACGCGACGCCGGAGCAGCATCTCGAATCCCTCCGACAGCAGGCCGGGGATGCACTTGAATGTCGCCCGCGGCTCATCACCGTCATCGCCGGATGCGACGCGTGGAGCTTCGGCGCAAGCGTTGAGTTCTTCGCATCCGCTCTCGCGTTTGCGGAAACAGTGCCGGTGCCCGTGTGCTTCGAGACGCACCGCAGCCGTTCGCTTTTCAATCCATGGATCACGCGCGACATCCTCAACGCGCTGCCCCGCCTAAGGCTCACGTGTGACTTCTCGCACTGGTGCTGTGTGTGCGAACGCCTGATCGACAACGAGCCTGAAGTCCTCGCTCTGTGCGCGGAGCGGGCTACGCACATCCACGCCCGCGTCGGCTACGATCAAGGTCCACAGGTTCCCCACCCCGCCGCGCCGGAGTTCCGCACCGCCGTAGAAGCGCACGAGCGTTGGTGGGCGACAATCTGGCGCGCGCAGGAATCGCGCGGCGAAAACGTCAGCACGATGACGCCCGAATTCGGCCCCGACGGCTACTTGCACTGCACGCCATTCACCGGGCAACCGGTGGCGGACCTTGACGAAATCAATGCATGGATGGCCCGCCGTGAGAAGGAACAGTTCAAGCGACTCAGCAATCTCAGCGGGAAAGATGCAGTGCATTCCGAGCGCTGAAGCAACAGCCGCCAAGTGCGCGCACGGACATCCGGGAGGGAATCACAAGATCTGACGAACTGGCGCCCCGGCCAATCTCCCTCCCACTCAGGATGCAGGTGAAGCGAGCTGGAAGGCATAAATGCCTTGCCACTTTTTGATGCAATTCATGAATTGCATTCACACATGCCGCAACCGCTCGACAGCAGGCAGCTTCGCGCCTTCAGCATCCTCGCCCGCACCGGCAGTTTCACGGAGACGGCGCGCGAGCTTCATCTTTCGCAATCAGCCGTCAGCCACTCGATGAAGGCGCTGGAGGCGGAGGTGGGCTGCCGGCTGCTGGACAAGATGGGGAAAAAAGCCGTGCTCACCCAGGCCGGCGAACAGCTCCTCGAACGCGCCACCCGCGTGCTCGCCGAGATGTCCGAGGCGCGCGCAGAACTGGGCCGCCTCGGCAAATGGGGGCAGAGCCGGCTGCGACTTGGCGCGAGCACGACCGCGTGCCAGCATGTGCTCCCCGGAGTGCTGCGCGAGTTCAAGGACAGCTTCCCAAACTGCACGATCTCGATCGAGCCGGGCGACACGCCGGAGATGATTGATGCTTTGCGCGCGCACAGGATTGATCTCGCGGTGAATCTCGAACCGAAGCGCGGGGAGCCGCTCGACTTCCGTCCGCTGTTTACGGACGAGTTGCAGTTCATCGTGAGCCCGCAGCACCCGTGGGCGCTCGCCGGTCGCGTCGAGCGGAGTGAAATCGCGCGGCAGAGCTACATCGTGTACAAGCGCAAGAGCTACACGTCGGCGATGATCGAGGAATATTTTCGCGAGGACGGAATCGTGCTCTTCAGTCAGCTCGACCTCGGCAACATGGAGGCCATCAAGGAACTCGTGAAACTGGGCATCGGCATCAGCATCCTCGCGCCGTGGACCGCGCAAAAGGAGATCGAGGCCGGCAAGCTCATCGCGCTGCCGCTGGGAAAAAGAAAACTCCGGCGCCGCTGGGGCATCCTGCACTGGCAGGGGCGGCGCATGAGCATGGTCGAGGAGACTTTCATCGGCCTGTGCAAGACGGTGACCGAGGATTGGTGAGCGACGTTCCGCTCAGAGCTTCAGTTGCGCGAACGCCTCATCGAGCGCGTCCTTCCACTTCGCGTATCCGGTCTTGTTCGGGTGGAGCATGTCGGGGAACTCCTCCTTTTTGCAGCTCCCCTTGCCGTCGTCGAAAATGCCCCACGTATCGCAGACAACGATGCGTCCGTTCTTTTTCGCGAACTGCTGGATCAGCGCGTTCAGCTCCTGGATTTTCTTCGGGAAAAGGTCTGGCGCATCCGGCTTCACGCCGCGCGGCATCACGAGATTGATCACGATGCGCACGTTGCGATTCTGCTTTTCCAGCTCGGCGACGATGGCGCGAATGTTGTCAATCACCTGCACGGGCGTGCCGCCGAGCGCGAGATCGTTCGTGCCGATGAGCAGGCTCACGGCGCGCGGGTGAAGGTCCAGCACGTCCTCCTTCAGCCGGTAGCGAAGGCCGCGCGAAGTGTCGCCACTGATGCCGCGGTTCACGACGAAGAGGTTTGGAAAATCCTTCGCGAGCGTGCCCCAGCCCTGCGTGATGCTGTCGCCGAAAAACACCACGGGGCGCTGTTCCTTCTCCTTGTTCCAGGAAAACTCGGTGCGGCGCATCATCCACAATTTCTGAAACCACGGCGCGAGTTGCAATGGCCCGCTGCCCGGGAACACATTCTCCGGCGGCATCGCCAGCGCGGTGTACTGGCTCGTGGCGAGCGACATTTTCTGCGCCGGTTGGCCACGACGCTGCGCGAAAAGCCACGGTAGCAGATGCGGCTCCGAGTAGGCCATCGTCCACGAATCGTGCGCGACGCCCGGATACTCGGTGAGCGCCGCCGTGCCTCCGGCTGCACGCAGGCCGGCGACCATGTCCTGCGTTCGCACAGGCAGCACCACATTGTCTGTGAGTCCGTGAAATGCCCACACGGGCACGGGCTTCGCCGCGTCCGCCTTCTCCTTGTCGCCGCCGCCGCAAACAGGAACCGCCGCGGCAAACTTCTCCGGATGACGTGTGATGAGATCCCAAGTTCCGAAGCCGCCCATCGAAAGACCGGTGACGTAAATGCGATCCCGATCAATGCCAAACTCCTCCGCGAGCGCATCCATCGCACCAAGCACGAGCGGCTCCATCGGGCCGGGATCGGCGGGAGCCGTGCCGATCGCGCCGCCCCACTCCATGTCCACCCATTTTTTGTCCTTCGGGCACTGCGGAGCGAAGACAAAGCATGGGTACTTTTCCCGCGAGTCCGGCCTCGCGAAGGCACCGGCGCCATACTTGAGCTGCGCCTTGTTTTCGTCACCGCGCTCGCCCGCACCGTGGAGGAATACGACGAGCGGATATTTTTTCCCGGGCTCGATAGTTGCGGGCTTCAGCAGGCGGTAGGGCAGCTTCGCGCCATCCGTGGCGGAAAATGTGCGCGCCTCGAAATCATCACCACGCACCGTGCCCAGCATGAATGCGAAACCGAACAGACTGAGGAGGAGGAGCCGGAATCTCATGCCCGCAATGTGCCGCCTCCAGCCGCGGACAATCAAGCACGCGATTTCGTTCCTCCATGACATCTCCGCCACTCGACAAAGGTAGCGCCGACGAATCGTCGGCAAAATGGCGTGCGAGCAAAACGGATTGGCAAAGTCGCACGGTGCCCGCACCCGTCGGCGCACCACGCCAGCAAACATCACCGCATCCGTTACCACACGACCGAGAGCACAGCAAAATCCCGCGAGCCGTATTTGCCTGCATGCATGGTGCCGACGAATCGTCGGCGCTACGACATCCGCTGCAGCGCGAAGATCTTTTCTGCAAAAGGCATGCAACGTTTCGCATTTATC
>JBDSAR010000428.1:0-3973 GCA_039922035.1 Chthoniobacteraceae bacterium | reverse complement strand
GGCCGTCCTCACCGAGCACGGGCGCGGTGCGCTCCCACGCGAGCACGGCGTCGCGGCACTGGATGTTGTGGAAGGCTTTGATGATGGGCTCGGGCGGGGTGACGCGGCCGCGGGTGATGTGAAGGTCTTCGCAGCGGCGGCATCGGCAGGAAAGTAAACCAACTATGAAACTCACCCTCGCACTTTGCCTCGCCCTTCTGCTCGCTCCGTTGGCCGCGCTGCACGCCGCCGATAAGCCTAACATCGTCTTCATCCTGGCCGATGATGCGGGCATCGGGGATTTCTCGGCTTACGGCTGCAAGTATGGTGTCACGCCTAACATTGATCGTCTGGCCACGGAAGGAATGAAATTCACGCGCGCTTACAGTGGCAGCGCCGTCTGTGCGCCGTCACGTTGTGTGCTGATGACTGGCCAGCACACCGGGCACGGTTTGCGCCGCGCCAACCAAAGCAAGGACGGACTGCTCTCCCTCCCGGCCACCCAACCGACCGTGGCTCGCTTATTGCACGATGCCGGCTACGCGACCGGTGGTTTCGGCAAATGGGGACTGGGCAATCCTGACACGACCGGTGTGGCGGAGAAGCAGGGCTTTGACGTTTTCTTCGGCTACTACGACCAGAAACACGCGCACGATTATTACACCGACCATCTGGTTCGGAACAGTGTCGATGTGCCTTACCAGCAATCCGGCAAGCACACGTGGGAAGACTATTCCCACACCCGCATCGCCGACGAGACGCTGAAGTTCATCGAGCAAAACAAAGACCGGCCATTCTTGTGTTATGCCGCGTGGACGCCACCGCACGGAGACTTCGTCATCCCAGAGAATCCAGTCTTTGGTCAAAAACCCTGGACAGAGGAGGTCAGGAATTACGCCGCGATGGTCGCTCTCGTCGATAAGGACGTCGCCCGCCGCGATACCAGGTGAGCACGACCGGACCTTTCTTGAGCAGCTCGCTCAGCCGCGTCGGCTGGCCCGAGGCGTTTTTCAAGGTGAAGTCCGGCGCCTTCGCCCCGGTCTTGAGCGCGCGGTCGTAGATCCCGCTGGCAGCCACGGCGTCGATGCCTGCCTGGTAGCTTTGCGCCTTGTCGGCAGGCGCGCTCTTGAGGAATTCCGCGCGTCGCCCATCGAGCCGCTCCTTCAGCGAATCGGCCTGCGTGGCCAGCGGAAAACCGCTGATGAGCGCGGCTGCCGCAATGGCAAAATACGCGAAGTCACGGGGCGTGGATCGGAGAGAGCGAGCGATGATGGTTTTCATGAGTGGAGGAAACGGTAGAGCGTTCACACGCCGGCGAAAGGAGAACGGCAATGGTCTCGCTTTTGTCACCCAGGTTCGCGATGGAATCCTCACGCTTATGCCCACGCACCTCGCCAAAGACCTCCGCACCGACTTCCCCCGCAGCCCGCGCGCACTGCTCGCCGGCTACGTTATCGCCGCCCGCACGCTGGATAAGTGCCGCGCCGTGCTCGCCGGAACGGCGGGCGAATATCACTTCGACTGCCCGCTGGACAATGAGTTCCTCGGCTTCACGGGCCTGAGCGCCGAAGCCTTCAAGGCGCAGGTCGCGACCGGCGCGAGCGACGAAGAAATGGCCGCCTGGATCGCTGCGCATGCAGCGCCGCACACCCGCGCGGAGATCGTCCTGTGGAACAACCAGCTCCGTGGACGCCGCATCTGCGAGATGGCGGAGCCGCTCCAGCTTTTCCTCGAAGATTACATCCCGAAGGTCGTCCCGGCGAACCGCCCCGTCTATGTGTGGTTCGATGTGTACGACATCGAGGAGCAGCGCATCTGAGCCGCGGATCCGTTGAGACACCAGCTCCTGGTGCGCGCCGGCGACGCCGATGCCGGGCAGGCAACTGCCGCGGTGCCTCGCTGAGCACCGCACGGCCCGTGAGCAAAAAAGAGCCCACCAGTCGGGAGGCCTCGGCGATTGCGGCTTCGCGTTCCTCGGGCGTTGCATCAGACCCCCTCACTCCCCGGCCCCCCTTCGACGCCCGGCCCGTTTCCGGCGCGGCGCGGTGAAAGGCCCAGCTACGTGAGAAAGCGATGCTTCATCCATCCTCGGCACTCCTCCGTGGCCGATCGCAACTGCACCGGATAGACCGAATCCGCGCGCTTCATCACTACGCCCTCGAAAAAGTCACAGCGCAAAACCCGATTCGCCTCGCGCAGCCGCTGACAAAACGCGAGCGCATCGGCGTGCGATTCCGCCCGCTGGGCCGGCGTGAGGACCACAACACCGCGCGGGACCTGACGCGAAGCTTCGCCGACGAAAACGGGATCACACGGGAGCAGCGATTCGAGCATCGCGCGTCTCTCCACGTAAATCGGTGCGCCGGATTCCGGCACCACGTCGAGCACGACGAGTGTGCCGCGACCGAGATTGTGGCGGCGTTCCAAAGCTTCGCAATCGGCCCACACGAGGCCGCGGCTGGCGAGCTTTGCCAAAGCCGCGAGCGCGGGTCGGAAACAATCCGCGATGGTGAGCAGCGCGCCGTGGCGATTCCACATCGTGCCGGTCGGCGTGTGGATGAGCGTTCGCCATCCATTCAGTTTCGGCTCGGCATACCACAGCCCGCGCTTGGGTGGGGCGAGTTCGAGCCGACCACCCTGAATCGGCCGCGCCGGAAACGTGATGAGTGGAGGCACGTTCATGGCCGTGGAGCCTCCGTCTCGGAAGGGCCGGATTGCTCATTTATCAGGCGAATTTGCCCTTCGATTTCCGCGCCGAGGGTGGAGGGATGGGCGCTCGTTTCAGATTGCCGCTCCGGCGGCTTTGCAGCTTCCGCTCCGCGATTGGAGGAAATGCGCTCACGCGCAGTGCAATCACGAACTGCCTGCTGATGGATGGCTTTCGCGGCCGCTTCAAGATCGTCGAGCGACACCACACAACGCTCGCCGCCTATGATCGTCAGGACGATTGAAAGGCAAGCCGATGAGCGCGGTCGTGGCCCTGCTTGGCAATCCGGCCGAGGTTTATTCGACAGGCCCAACGGAGTCATGGGACTACATGAACATTGCGTACGATCCTATCTCCGGTCGCACCGTGCGCCGCTTGGAGGTTTGCTTTAGAAGCGGCGTTGTCGATTACTTGACTTCGTTGTTCTAATCCAACCTCGCCTCCGAACGACTCGGACATCGGGATCAGCCAGACCGCGAGCGCGCGTCATGTAGGCGGATGAGGGCGGAGCGGCGCCGATTCAGGCGAGGCGATCATTCGACGTATGCCGAAGATGGCGGCGCTCCACTTCCTCAATGGGCCGGCCCTCGATGAACACGGCTTGAGTGTGTGCGGCCACTTGCGCACCAAACAGGCCGATCATTGCCACGATCCACGCCCAGAGCACCACGACGATGATTCCGGCGAGCGAGCCGTAGATGACATTGTAGCGCCCCAGCCAGTGCAGGTAGCCGAGGAAGATCGGCTTGCCGGTGGCAAAAAGCAGCGTGGCCAGACTTGCGCCCGCGAGCCCGGCCCGCCAGTGCGGCCGCCTTCCGGGCACGAAGCGGTAAGCGGAAAAAAATGCGGCCAACACAAAGGCCGGCGGCAGCGCGGTGACGACCAGTTGAAAAAGCGTCTCCTGGCCGAAGGGCAGGATGCCGAACGTCCATCGCAAAACCTGAAGGACGATTTGCGACGCGAGCGCCACGAGGAACATCCCGCCGAGCACGAGCAGCATGGCAAACCGCACGCGCAGATGTTTCCAAAAGTGAAACTCATCCCCGGCGTCGAAAATGATGTTCAGCGCCTGCGTCACCGTGCCGAAAACGAGCGCGCCGGTCCAGATCAGCGGCAAAATGGAAAACAGACCGCCGCCGCGCGCCGTGGTGAGGGTCTGTGCGACGATCCGGTCGATCGCCAGCGGCCCGCGCGGGAGAAGTTCGCCGAGATAGTGAGTGGCCTGTTTGACGGCCCATTGCGGATCGACGAAAAACGCGGCGACCGAACCGATCACCAGCAGCAGTG
>JBDSAR010000427.1:0-11022 GCA_039922035.1 Chthoniobacteraceae bacterium | reverse complement strand
ATCGTGATCGCGCCCGATGCGCGCGAGATCACCCTGCCCAGAATCGAGCAGCCGAAGGCGGCGGGCATGCGTCTGCAAAAAAGCTAGGCAGAGGGGCGAGGCCCGGCATTCCGAGGTGTGGGTTCGCAGGAAATGCGGAATTCGGAATTCAAAATTCAAAACTCATCATTCTGTATTTTTCCTCCCCCACCCTTTCCCTTGCGATGCGCCCGCGCCTCCGTTAATGGCACGCAATGCAGCCCAACACGCCCGTATCATAGTGACCGCGCGCGAAAACCCATTCGCGACGTGCCACCTCGAACGCATCCCTTTCCGATTCCCGGCGGGCATGAGCTGGGACACGCTGCTCAAGCGGCTCGAGGAGCTGAACTGGTGTGCGAGCATCGTGGGCGGCAACGGCTCGGGAAAGACGACGCTCCTCGAACAGATCATTCCGCATCTTGAGGCGCGCGGCTTCCAGCCCATCCTCTTCCGCCTGCAGACCGAGAGCGGCATGAAGGAAAAGGATCGCCTCGCAGACAAATTCCGCGAGGTGAAAAAGCCCGGCTTCATCCTCCTCGACGGCGCGGAGCAGCTCAGCACGCGCCAGTGGCTTCCCATCCGCGGCGCGGCGAGCGAGGCCGGGGGCTTCATCGTCACCGTCCACCGCACAAGCCGCCTGCCCGTCGCACTCGAAGTCGAGACTTCGTCAAAGCTGCTCAAGGGTCTGGTGGAAAGCCTCACCGGCGGCGCACTCCCCGACGGCGAGGCGGAGATCCTCTTTCACCGCCACCGGGGCAATCTCCGCGACTGTCTGCGTGAACTCTATGATCGTTGGGCGGGATGATGGGATGTGGAAATGCCAAAATAAGGCACAGCCACACACGACAGATCGAAATTGCCACAGGACGATTGCTTTCCTCGCCGCCCCGGCTAGCCTGACCGCATGAAGCTCGTTCGCTGGAAACGATTCGCGTGGGATCTCTCAAAGCTCCCCGCGTTTGAATCGCGACTCCCCTCAGCATTTAATATCCGCGCCGCATCACGGGATGAGGAAAAGACCGTGCATCAGGTCATCTTCACCGCGTTCGGACTCGATGCCGCGTGGGGCGATTCCATCCGCTTTGTTCGCGAATTCGTCGAGGCGCAGCTCGCCGCCAGCTTTGCGCACCGCGCCGTCCCGTGCCTCGTGCTCACGCACGGCACGCGCATCATCGCCGCCTCCGCGCTGAATGTGAGCGACGACGCGCCAACCCACCTCATCTCCGGCCCCTGCGTGCTCTCCGAATACCGCAGCCGCGGCATCGGCACGACGCTGCTCCACGAATCGCTCGAACACCTCAAGACCGCCGGTATCGCGACGGCCTACGGCATTTCAAAGGAGAACGTTCCGGCGAGCCGGTTCATCTATCCGAAGTTCGGATCAACGAACATCGAATACGACTACGAGGGGCTGCTGGCCGCGAAGTAGAATATCACTCCCCGCCAAGCCGATCTGTCGCGCGCCGATCGCGCTTCGTCGGCCGCCCGGAACCCTGCGGGCGGAACATCGGCGGGAGCAGATTCGGCTCGGGACGGCGCGCGTATTCCTCGGGCGGCGTGAGGTCCTCGGCAAATTGCGCAACGAGCTTCGCGCCGACGCGCGATGGTGGATCGGCGATGAAGCGCACCGTGCGGGTCATGATTCCCACGCGCGCGATGATCGTGTCTCCGGCACGGACGACACGCGATGGCTTGCACGGTTCATCATTGATGCGGACGTGCCCGCCCTTGATCGCGTCAGCCGCAAACGTGCGCGTCTTAAAAACGCGGACGGCCCAGAGCCATTGATCGAGACGCATCGCGGCGTGATTGCACAAAACCGGCGCATTTGAAAATCGTGAACTCATCGGAAAGTTCGCAAACTTCCGCCGCATCCCGGAGTTTCACTCCCGATGAAAACGCTGCCCCTGCTCCTCTCACTCATCCTCCTCGCCCTGCGGCCCGCATTTTCCGCGGACGAACTCACCCGCCAGGAATTCACCGTGGGTGGCGTGGCCCGCGAGGCGCTCATCGCGCTCCCGGCAAAGGCGAAGAGCACGCCGTCGCCGCTCGTCTTCGCATTCCACGGCCACGGCGGAAACATGAACAACGCCGCGCGCATGTATCACATTCACACGCTCTGGCCCGAGGCGATCGTCGTGTATCCGCAGGGGCTCAACACGCCGGGCCAACTCACGGATCCCAGGGGCGAAAAGCCCGGCTGGCAGGGCACCGTCGGCGCGCAGGAAGATCGCGACCTGAAGTTCTTCGACACGATGCTCGCCTCGCTCGAATCGAAATTCAAAGTGGACCCGAAGCGCATCTACTCGACCGGCCACTCGAACGGCGGGGGCTTCACGTATCTGCTCTGGGCCGAGCGCGGGGAGAAGTTCGCGGCCTTCGGGCCATCCGCCGCGGCGGCACGCGGCGCACAGGGCAAGCTGAAGCCGAAGCCCGTGCTGCATGTCGCCGGCGAAAATGACCCGCTCGTGAAATTCGCATGGCAAAAGGTGATGATCGAATATGTGAAAAAGGTGAACGGCTGCGGCGAAGGCCAGCCGTGGGAATCGCAGACGGGTTGCACGCTGTTCCCGTCGAAAAACGCGGCTCCCGTCGTGACGTTCATCCATCCCGGCACGCATGCGTACCCCAGCGAGGCACCCGCGCTCATCGTGAAGTTTTTCAAACAACACGCACTGCCGTGACTTCACGTTGCACACGATTTTCATGACCACCCTGCTCCGCTCCATCGCTGTCGCATGCTCACTCACTGCGTTCATTCACGCCGCGGATTATTTTCCACCGCCAGACAGCAAGGGCGGCTGGCGCACGGCAACCACGGCGAAGGAAGTGCGGGAGAAGGCGGGCCTGGATCTCCAGCGTCTTGATGACGCCTTCAAAATCTGTGAGCACACGACGCCGAACGGCGGTCTGCTCGTGGTGCGGCACGGCTACCTCGCCTTTGAAAAATACTTCGGCCGCGCGAGCCGCAATGCGAACCCCGACATGGCCTCCACCGGCAAGGCCTACACGAGCATCGCGTGCGGCATCATGCTGAATGAATTCCGCGACAAAATCCCGCAGGGCCTCGACACGAAAGTCTTCACTGAAAAATATCTCCCCGAAGCGCTGCCTCTCGACGACCCGCGCAAGGCCGACATCACGCTCGGCCAGCTTCTCAGCATGAGCGCGGGCTATTGGGGCGAGGGGCAGACACCGAACGGCACCGTGAACGGCGGCAAGTCGCAGCCGCTCGCGCCGAAGCCCGGACAAAACATCCGCGACCTCGACATGTCGTCCATCCGCGTGCCGCTGTGGTGCGCACCCGGCGAAGGCTACTCGTATTCATCGCCCTCACCACACATCGCGTCCATCGTCCTGCGGCACGTCGCGGGAATGGAATTACAGGACTACATCCGCAAGCACCTCGGTGATCCGATGGGTTGGGAATCGTGGGGCTACTGCCTGCATCGCGGCGACTACGACATGCCGCACGCCAACGGCGCAGGCAGCATTGCAGTCCACGCGACGGACGCGCTGCGCTTCGGCTGGTGCCTCGCTCACGGAGGAAAGTGGAACGACCGGCAGCTCGTGCCACCGGACTACATCGCGCTCTGCCAAAAGGTGACGAAATACAATCCGCATTTCCCCTTCAGCCTTCAGTTCGAGCACAACGAGCGCGGCCAAATCCTCGGCGCTCCGCGCGATGCGTTTTACAAGACCGGCGCAGGCGGCTTCGCCATCTACGTCGTGCCATCGCTCGATCTCGTGATCTACAAGCTCGGCGGCAAAGACGGCCAGTACGACCACGCCCTCACCGGCCTCCCACAGCCCGAGCAAAAGCACGACCGGGACAACTGGCAGCCACAGCCGCGCACCGCCTTCGATGAAGGCAGCGCCAACGGCGATTCGACCTGGCGCGTGCTGGAGATGGTCTGCGGCGCCGTCCGCGACTGAACAACTCGTGAGCGCCGGACCGATCTTACGCGCGCTCGGGAGAGCGCGAGCGTGAGCTTCCGCTCACGCCTACTGGCGCGCAGACAGACTAAGATTCCGCAGCCACGCGCGCACTTTCCGCCGCTGCTCGCAATCGCGCAGTGCCCAGCGATCCGTGTGATTGCGAAATGGCAGTGGTGAAAACTCGAATGCTCCGCGCACGCCTGCCGTTTCGAGATAGGCTCGCGTCTGATCCACCGAGCCCTCCTCGCTGATAAATTGCGGGCGGCCATTCAGCCGCTGCAATCGCGCGAGTGCAGACGCACGATCTGCATCCGCATACGGCCACGTCGTCCGCACACCATCGTAATGGCTGTGGCAGATGAACGCCCGCCACAGCGGGGCGATCATGTCGTTTCGCAGACCGATGTAGTTGCACGCGATGGAGCCGCGGGAGAATCCGCAGAGCACGACCGCCTTTTCATCACCGCCGAAATCACGGCACACCCGCCGGACCGTCGCGACGCAATACGCCGCCGTTTCATCCGCATCGCCCCACCACAGGGCAGCGTTCTCCTTTTTGCCATCGGTGACTTTCACGAAGGGCATCCCGATGCAGATGTAATCCGCGCCGCCCGAAATCCCGTAGCCGAGATTGCCGCCCTCGACGATGCCATCGCACGTGTCGCCAAACTTGCCCTTGTACCCGCCATTTCCCGCAAACTCGACGAGTACAGGAAACTTCCCGCCCGGCTTCCAGTTCACGGGCAACCAGAGCGTGTGATGCACCGCCGTGCTCTCCCATCCCACGCTCGTCCGCAGCACGCGCAGACCCGCGGCAGGCGCGCCCTCGGATATCACGGGCACTTTCAAATCCTCCGGAACCGTCGTGATGTCGGGCATTTCGGCGGCTCGCAGGAAAAGTGCGCCCGTCAGCAGGAGTGCAAACGCGAGTTTCACGTTCAGATTTTGATCCAGTCGAAAAATCCCATCGCATCGAGATCAGCGCCCAGCTTTTTCACCTGCTCCACCGACGGCGTTCCATTCGGCAATCGTGCCGGGCCGACCTCGACGCCGAGCATCCCCATCACCGCCTTTGCCGCGCCCATGAAGCCGACTCCGGAGAGAAGCTGCACGAGCTGCACCGAGCGGAATTGCTCCATGCGCGCCGCCGCGAGATCGCCACGCCCAAATGCCGCGATGAGCCGCGTGTAAATTGGCGCGGCGAAATTGTACGTGCTGCCGACTGCGCCCGTCGCCCCGAGTGCGAGCGCGGCGAGGAGAAATTCGTCGCAGCCAAACGGCACATCCCACGCACCGCCATCCGCGTTCAGGCAGAGCTGGAATGACATCAGATCGGCATTCGTGAACTTCAGCCCCGCGAGCGTCGGGATGCGCTCACTCGCCTGCGCGAGAAAGTCCACCATCGGGAAACTCACGCCCGTCATGCTCGGGATGTCGTAGAAATAAAACGGCGTCGCAGGTGCGGCAGCGGCGATGTCCGCAGCACACGCGATGAGCGCGTCGAGCGTGCGCGGTTTGAAATAGCTCGGCGAGAGTGCGGCGATGGCGTGCGCGCCGAGTTGCTGCGCGTCCTCCGCAAGCGCACGGGCATCGGTGAGTGCATTCGAGCCGACATGCACGACGACACGCATCGCCGTGCCACGGGCGACTTCCGTCCAGCACTTCGCCAGCAGGTGCCGCTCCTCGAGCGAAAGCGAACTGCTCTCACCCGTCGTGCCGCCAATGAACACAGCCGTGACATTATTCGAGAGCAGATGCGCCGCCTGTTTCTCGACGATGGCGAGATTCAGCGAACCGTCCGCGTGAAATGGCGTGTGTGTGGCCGCGACGAGTCCGCGGAGACGCTGGAATTCCTGGAGTTTCATATTTGGAAGAAGGAAGAAACGGCGTGCGCACGTCCATCGCGAAATGCGGGCACACTGGGAGCGGCGACATTCCTGTCGCCGAGCCACCAATGCGCTGGAGGCGCACACCATTGGGAAAGATGTATGCCTGCAAAGATCCTGCACGCCCCATTGCCAAAGAATGGTGGCCTCCCGCACACGCGCGGACGGCGACAGGAATGTCACCGCTCCCAGCAGGCAGTTTGTGGCCCCTCGCCCTCGCGCTCACTTCATCTGCCCCGCCCACACCTCCGGCGTCCGCACACGCGGACGCGCCTCGCCATTCGGGATCACATCGCGCCCGAGCCATCGTACAGTCGGCACAGTCGCGCGGGAAAACGGCACCTCCCCCGCCCTGCTCCATACGTCGCGCTCGGGATCGTATTCGAGCACATCGCGCGGAAATCCCGGATGCTCGCGCACGGGGGTGAAGTTCACTTTCGTGCCATCGTCGCCCGAGAGGATCAGCAGCCGCATCCCGCCGCCTTGCAGCGCAGGCGACGGCGCGGCGACGGCAGCGCGCGGCAGATCCGCGATCCGCGCCCATCCCTTCCCTGGAGTGAAACGATGCGCATCGCGCAGAAACTCGCGCACAGGCTTGCCGTCCGCGCCCGCGCTCAGCCGCGCGCCGCTGAAAATGAAGAATGAATTCCCGACGGCTCCCGCAACCGCGAGCATCCGCTCCGGGCCGAGC
Source organism: Chthoniobacteraceae bacterium (assembly GCA_039922035.1). Classification (GTDB taxonomy): domain Bacteria; phylum Verrucomicrobiota; class Verrucomicrobiia; order Chthoniobacterales; family Chthoniobacteraceae; genus SXWH01. Next base: position 4,485 of record JBDSAR010000427.1, on the reverse strand, counting down.
CACGGCTCCAGCGCCTCCCATCGCGGCTCGGCGGCAGCGAGGTCAAGTTTCCAAAATGTCTTCATCGCGGTCGTCGCATCGGACGTCTCGATTCCGCCCGCGACGTAGATCACTTTGCCGGCGAGCGCGCCGCACGCATTCGCGCACGGCTTCGGCAGCGCGGGCAGCGTGGTCGGCACGATGCGCCCGTCGCGCCATTCGAGCAGGAAGACATCCGAATAGTGCCGCTGCGAATCGCTCCCGCCGATGCAAACGACGCCGCGCTCCGTCGTCACCGACACGCCGTAGCCCAGCGCGCGCGGCAGGCGGAATCCGCTGCGCCACGCGCCGTCCGGCTTTTCGAGCACGAAGACGGAGTCGTGCCACTGCTTGCGGAATGTCTCACCCCACTTTTCGCCCGCGATGTTCGCGCCGCCGCCCACGATCAGCGCGCCGTTGCTCACACCCGCAAATGTTCCCGCAAAACCTTCCGCATCCGGAATCGCCGGGAGTCTTTCCCACTGCATCGCGTCGCCCGCGGCTGCGCGCTGCGTGAGCGACACCGCGCCGAGCAGGCACGCGGACCACAGCGCGAGCCGCACCACGCCGCCGATTGCAAGGCAGCAAAACACTTCGATCGTCACCGGGCAGTTCACGAGGGACATGGTGCCTCTATCCCGCAGCAGGCCGCCGCGCGCAATGCCAGTCGCGCATCAGTTTTTTTCTTCCTTCGTAACCGGCTTGAGAATGGCGGCAAGCGTGTCGGCGTGGTCGGGGGTGCGGGTCAGTTCGAGGTATTTTGGGCCGTCGGCGTAGGCGAGGGCGACGCTGCGGAAGACGTCGCCTTCGAGGATAAGCATCTCCACTTTTCGCAAGGTGGTGCTGTCGGCGACGGCGTCCTTGAGCCGCTGAGCGCTGAACTTGCGGCCATTCACACCGGCAATGGTCATGCCGGCAGCGAGGCCGGCTTTGTCGGCGGGCGAACCGGGAATGACCGTGCTGATTTTGCCATCCTCGGCCGCGATGAGACCGAGGCTCGCGGTGGCTGCGACCTGCTTGCCCTCCTTGTCGCGGTCGGTGAGGTATTCGCTCGGCTTGGCGCTGTATTGCAGACGATAGCCGACCGTCTTCGGAAGAAAGTCGAGGCCCAGCGCTTCGTGCGTTTGGCTGATGCGCTCGGCAAAAAACTTCTCCCAATCCTCGTCCGCCAGCTCGCGCAGGAGGCCGGTGATTTCCTTCTGCTCATAGCCCACCACCTCGGGCATCTTCTCGCGATCGGCGGCGAAGAACTTTTTGCAAAAGTCATCAAGGCTCTTCCGTCCACTGGTCTTCTCCCGGATCAATGCGTCGGCTTCGAGCCAGACGACCAGGCCTTCATTGTAGTAGTCCTGTCCACGGCGCAGTTCATGCCACGAGGTGCTGCGCACGCGGTTCATCCAGCTTGAAATCGCCGTGTCTTCGAGCGAGCGCCACTTGCGTCCGTCCGTCCGCATGAGTCCGTCGAGCTTGCTCGCAAAGGCGGGCAGATGCTCGTCAAAGCTGAGCAGCCCGCTGCGCACGGCGAGCACTTCGCCGAGGTATTGCGTGAGCCCCTCATAGACCCAGAGCAGGCCGGTGCGCTCCGGCTGGTGAAAGCTCGTCGTGACCATCCCGGCAGGCCGCCGGAACTTGCCGCACCACGAATGGGTGAACTCGTGCGGGAGCAGATAGACCGGCCCCACCTTCCGCTTCTTGTCGTCGATCAGCGCGCGCTCGTTCACCGCGTTGAAGCTGCTCGCGAGGTGTTCGAGCCCGTTGTGCGGTACCGTGTCGCTGCACACGACGAGAAAGTGATACGACTCAAACCGCGCCCCACCGAAGAGCGTGAGCCCCTCCGCGTAGAGCTTGCGATATTGCGCGATGAGCTTGTCATCAATCGCGATCGCGCTCGCCGCCTCGCTCGTGAGGTGGAGAAAGCCGGGCGGCGAATTCGGCGGCGTGCCTTTGCCCGCGAGTTCGATCGTGCGGAAATTTTCACCGCAAATGAGCGGGCTGTCCACGACCCGGCGGAGCGTCGTCGGCTGGAACGCGGTCAATGCACCCTCGCTCTTCGCGGCGGTCAGTGAGGTGCCGTATTTCCATCCGTCCGGCAGCGCGAGCCGCACGGCGGCGGTCGCGGTGTCAATGGACGCGCCCTCGGGATAGAGCAGCACGGTGTTCCAGTTGATGACACCGAGCTTCGAATTGCCAAAGCAGTCCACGCCGCTCGAGTTCGGCACCGGCTGGTTGCAGATGTAGTCGAGCCTGGCGACCACCCGATCCACGCCCGCCGGCACGGTGAGGTGAAAGCGGTGCATCTGCTCGTCATCGCGCCGCCACGTGATCGGTGCACCGGCGACGGTCTCGAAACGCAGGCCCGCGAGATTTTGCACCGGCCCCGATGGCGCGTGGACCCCCGGCACCCATTTCGGATAACAGACGACGAAGTCGCCGGCAGCGGCGGGAATCTCCAACCGCGCGTGGAGCAGCGAGCGGGAAATTTCGCGCGCATCCACCTCCACCTTGATCTCCGGCGGCGGCGCGGCAAAGGCAGGCAGCACGACGACGAGCGACAGCAGGACGACGCGCAAAAAGTGGCGGAGGGTGGATGTCGGTTGGTTCATGGCGAGTGTGTTTGAGGGTGTATGCAAATCAGAAGACAGTGTTCGAGAGAGATTGAGACCTCCGTGAAATCCGTGGTTCCAACCCTCCTCTGCCACCGTGAGGCGGAACGGTTGCTTCACCCAGTCGCGCTTTTCGTCAAAGACGTAGCTCGGCGGAATCGGCACAGGCCGACGCGACCCGCGCGCACCGTGAATCGTGTGAGAGTCGGCGATTTCACGTTGCGGGAATGCCGGTTCTTCATTGTGCGGATTGGGAAGGTTGGATCGGGAATTTGGCGTTCGGCATTCGATAATGCTTGAGGTCATGTCGTGGCTTTACCGGGAGGGTTTCAATGCTGGCACTTGCCCGTAGCGGTGGCGAGTTTCGGAGACGGCCTGCTCGCGCAGCCAGCGCGTGAGTTCGATGCGCCCGCAGGCGAGCAGAGGGGCGTTAATCCAGTTCAGGCCGGCGTCGTGCGCGGCGCGCAGGACATCCTCGCCCGGAGTGCGGACAGTCCGGAGAAACTCCGCGCGCTTCGCCAGTTCGGGCAGGCGCGCAATGAACTGCGCATCACTCTCCTCGTCGCGAATGCTGATGACCAAAGGAGCGCCGGTGAATTGCGCGGCGAGCTTCGCGCGCTCGATTGTCTCCTGTTCACGCGCATCGAGCCGGAGAACGACACCGCGGCACGGGCGGTAGCGGAAGACATTGCTCTCCGCGCGCAGCGCCGACGGATCGTGCTCGACGGTGAAGTGCTCCGCCCACGCGGCGCGGTAATCATTTTTCGCCGCACCCGCGTCGCTCATGCGGCAGAAACTCCGCACATAATTTGGCCCGCCCGCCTTCGCTCCAGGCCCGATGCACGAGCGCTTCCAGCCGCCAAACGGCTGACGCTGCACGATCGCGCCGGTGATTGGGCGGTTGATGTAGAGGTTGCCCGCCAGCACGCGTTCCTTCCACCAGGCGATCTCGTCCGCATCGAGTGAGTGCAGGCCGGCGGTGAGACCGAAGTCCGTCGCGTTCTGCCGCTCGGTCGCCTGCGCGAGCGAGGCCGCGCGCATCAGCCCGAGCACGGGGCCGAAGCACTCCGTACGATGAAACCAGGAGTCCGGCCGCACGCCGAGTTTGATGCCGGGTGTCCACGCACACGGATCGTCGCCGAGTTGGCGCGGTTCGAGCAGCCACTCCTCGCCCGCATCCAGCGTGGTCAGCGCGCGGCGCAAATCATCGCCGGCCGGGATGATCAGCGGCGTCACGACGCTGCGCGGATCCGTCGCCGCACCCGAGTGCAGACTCGCCGAGGCATCGCGGAGTTGCCGGCGGAAAATGGGGTCGTCGTAAACTTCCGCCTCAAGAATCGCGAGGCTCGCGGCGCTGCACTTCTGCCCCGCATGACCGAATGCGGATCGCACGAGATCCTTGATCGCCAGTTCCCGATCCGCCTGCGCGGTGATGATCATCGCGTTCTTTCCGCTCGTCTCCGCGAGCAGCGGCAGTGCGGGCCGCCAGCCTTGAAACTTCCGCGCGGTCTCATAACTGCCGGTGAGAACAACGCACGCCACGCGCGGATCGGTGATGAGCGAGCGGCCCGTGGTGCTGTCGCACGGAAAAAAGTGGAGCACATCGCGCGGCACGCCCGCCGCCCAAAGCTGGCGTGCGAGCAGCCATGCGGTCTGCGCAGTCGCTCGCGCGGGTTTGAATACCACGGTGTTGCCGGCCATCAGCGCTGCGATTACGCCACCGGCGGGAATGGCGTAGGGGAAATTCCACGGCGAAACGACCGCGACCACACCGAGCGCGTCCGCATTCACGCCCGGCGGCACGTCTGCGGTGCGGGCATAGTAGCGCGCGAAATCAATCGCCTCGGAGACTTCTCCATCAGCA